>JANQHV010000537.1 GCA_028282505.1 SAR324 cluster bacterium
TAGTATAAGATTAAGACTAGCTAACCTCACAAATTACGTTCAAACCATCCAGTGTTAATAGCATCGCACTTCATTGTATCTTTTAAAATTACTATTTTCACTCCGTATTGTTATTCCTCAAGTTGTTAATACAACCTTATAAAAATCTCTTATGGAAAAATTGAAACATAAAAATCACACAGACGTTACTGATCGTCCAGATCTATATGATTGGTTATACCAAGACAGATCGGTGTCCTTATATTTTTCTTTAGCAGAAACTCATTCTGAGTTACTTGAATGCGGTATTGGAACCGGTAGAATCGCAATTCCGCTCGCAGAAAAAGGTAAAGTTGTTTATGGGATCGATAATTCTACTGCTATGCTCGATAGATTAGAATTAAATGTGAGCAAATTAGGAAGAAATATTCGGGATCGTATTCATGCTTATCATGCTGATATGAGAAATTTTGATTTAGGACAAAAGTTTTCTCTTATTGTAGTTTCCTTTGCTTCTTTCAATTATTTATTAACCCTTGATGACCAGAAGTCCAGTCTCCAAGTGATCAAAAAACATTTAAGCGAGGAAGGCATTTTGGTGTTGGTCGTACTTTCTTATTCAGCTTTTCCAGATTTATTACAGAATGATACTGCTATTCGGAAAATTGTGAGTCGTGTCGATCCTGTTACAAATGAAAGAATTGAATTGTGGAGAGTAGCTAGGTTTGATGCTTCAACACAAATTATTGAACAAGATCGATATTTCAAGACATATGACGCAAACGGAAAATTAAAAGATGAGAGCATTTTATTGTGGCGAAATCGTTTTTTTTTAATAGGGGAATTACAGCTTTTATTAGAATCAATAGGGTTTGAAGTAACAGAGATCTTAGACAATCATAGCCTGGGAACCTATACTCATAGTACAGGACAAGCTGTTGTCAAAGCAAAGATTAAAAAATCCTAGCTTTTAATAGAGTACTTCATAGAAGAAGTTCTGTTTTTTTGTGCTTTGCTTGAAAAAACAAATAGGGCCGCAAAGGCTTGGTTTCACTTAATTTTTAGTTGGAATATGCCAGGCAGCTAAAGCCTTTCGGTTTATCTTTCCATTTAAAGTAATGGGAAAAGAATCCAAGATAATAAAAATGGAGGGAATCATATAATCGGGAAGTCGTTCTTTAAGAAAGATTTTTAATTTTGCTTCATTAATGAATTGCTGTTTTTCTGCAATCAAAAAAGCAATCAACAAATCTGTGGAAGTTCCTTTTTGTAAAGTAACTACTGCATCTTGAATTTGAATATAACTAGAAAGCACAGATTCAATTTCGCCAAGTTCGATTCGATAGCCCAGTATTTTTACTTGTTGGTCTTTTCTTCCCAAAAATGCATAATTTCCATCTTCCAGAACTTTTCCCCAATCTCCTGTTTTATACATAACTTGATGAATATCTTTGCTGAATGGATTGTTAACAAATTGTTTTTTATTAAGATCAGGGCGATTGAAGTACCCTAATAAGGGAAAAGGAGGTTGAATGCAAATTTCTCCAGGTTCTCCATTGGAGCAAAGTTCGTTTTGTTCATTAATGAGGAACAGTTGAACTTCTGGTAAAGGTTTACCAATCGGAATTTTTTTCTTCTGGTAATCACCAGATTGGACAAAGTAGGCGGTTTTTAGCATAGTAGTTTCAGTCGGTCCATACAGATGGATCAGTTGAATACGATTTCCAAAGATATCCATCCATTTTTTAACACTTTTCGGGGAAAGTGCCTCACCAGCGATCAAAATGTTTTTTAAAGCGTCCAGTCGCTCCAAATGTATATTGCTCAAAAGTCTATCGAAAGTAATACGAGCACAATGCAGGATATTAATTTGTTCTTGATTGAGCCACTCAGCAAAATAGGAATATTGAGAGTAAAGATAATTCGGAGGAATGCAAATTGTGCCTCCAGAGCACAGTGGCACAAAAATATCCCGTAAACTAGCATCAAATCCAGGGCCATAAAGTTGGCTCACTCGAATTCCTTTTTCAAGGCCAAGTGTGTTGATCTCCCATTGAACGAAGTGGTCAATACCTTTCAAACATCCCTTAATTCCTTTAGGAGTACCCGTAGAACCAGAAGTATAATACGTATAGCACCAAGCTTTAGGGTTTATTGTGACATTTGGCTTTTCCTGGTTGGAGTAGGCTTTGTATCCAAGAATTTTTAACCCAGAATTGGTTAGAGAAACACTGTTTTCCTGATCTAAAGCAATGATGGTTAGGTTTAAATGGAAAGTAATGGCAAGCTGTTCTATCCTCGAAAAATGATCGGAGACACTAATAATCCACCGTGGGGAAAGTTCCTCTATGATATGTTCCAATCGTTTGTCCTGTATTTTAGGATCTAGCGGTACAAAAACACCTCCTGCTTTTAAGATAGCAATAATAGACAAAATTGTGTCAACCCGTTTATCAGCTATTATGGGAATTATTTCATCTTTAGAAATACCCGCATCTATTAGACAATTAGCCAAACGATTGGTTTCTTGCTCTATCTCTTTATATAGAAATTTTCTCCCTTGGTATTCTACGATGGCAGGCTCGTCAGGATACAACGCTGCCATCTCAGTAATCTTGTACAAACTGTTGAACTCTACTTCCATATGTTGCATCGTTGTTTTTCAATTGGTACGTTAACAAAGTTTATAGGATCTTTGATTATTCTAAATGGGGGCATATTAATTTATAAGGCTTACCTGTAATGACATACGACATTGTGTTACAATTTTTAGCTGTCATTTCGAAGTCTGGGCAACCCCTTCGTGAGGAATCTTAAGATCTTTCCTTTTAGCCTAGATGACACTCTGTAGCACAATGTTATATGTCAATACACTAAACAAGGAAAGATTGGTTTTGACAATTGCTTATTTGGCCCAGATACTTTAAAAAGAACAAGTTAATTCAGGTAAAGTATTTAATAGTCAATACGTTTATTTAAAGCACAATTCAGTATTTTTTACATGGCCTGAATACAGAGAACTTTGTTAAAATAATACTAGAAAAATAGAATCTTATTGTGGGGAGGAGATCTTTATGAAGGATTGTATCTTAAACAAAAATTTTTGACGATGCTATTGCTGAAAAGGATCGATATAGTATTTTTATCCTCACTTCTAGAGAATAAGAAAAAAATTCATCAAGCAATTTATTTAATGGTATTAAACTCCACCTTTACTTTCGAAATCACACGGCCAAAAATATTTTTATTGATGTGTCAAACCAATTGATCAAAAAAGGAGCAAATGTCATTAGTTAATGGTTCAATCTCTTTAGGCTATAATTGAAAAAGGAGTGATGTATTGTATCATCCCTTTTTTGTTATAAGATTGACAAGAAATGTGGATCATCCCATGATACAGATGATTTTCTTTAATTTTCCTTTGATCAAATGATGAATTGTGATATTTGAGTTTTTATTACAGTAGAAGTAAGTGGATTTTGCAAAAATGATAATAAATCCAATACTCAATTTGGTATAGCTTATCAGAACGAGTAAGTGCGGTCTTTAATTTACTATGGGGGTATACACATGAGAAAGATTATCATTGTTGTTTTAATGACAGCAGTATTTTTATCACCAACTGTGGTTTTTGCTGTTAAGGAAAAAATAGTGATAGGTTCTAAGACTTTCACAGAACAACACCTTCTGGGACACATTTTAGTTCGACTGCTACGAGCAAATGACTATGAGGTAGAAGAAAGGATAAATATTAATACTCGACATCTGAGACCTGCATTGTTAGAAGGAAAAATTGATATCTATTGGGAGTATACGGGAACAGCTTATCGTGGTTTTTTCAAAAGAAATAATCCCATAGTTGCCTCCAATAGTTCTAAATTATTTGAAACGGTCAAACAATTAGATTACCAAAAAAATAAAGTATTATGGTTAAATCGGGCCAATTTGAATAATACTTGGGTTCTAGTCATGACTTCGAAATTTGCACAGAATAAACCAGAACTGAATAAGATGACAGAACTCTCTAAAGTCTTCAAAAAATATCATATTACTTTTGGTGTGAGTGAAGATTTTTATCATCGTCCCGATGGTTTTAAAAAATTGCAGAAATATTATCAATTTCAAATACCTCGTGCTCAAATACAAATTTTGGAACACAAAGCTATTATAGGGGCATTGAGTCGAGGACAAGTTCATATTGGGATGAGGTATGCCACAGATCCAGAAATCAAAGTACAAAATCTCGTTGTGGTCGAAGATGATCGTTCTTTTTTTCCCGTCTATAATCCTGCCCCAGTTATCTTAGAAAAAACAGCTAAAAAGTATCCGAGAATAGTAGAATTGGCTAATCAACTAGGGCCACTGTTAGATAACCAGGCTATGATCGATCTAAATCATCAGGTTGATATAGAGAAAAAGGCAATAGAGGAAGTTGTTCGTAACTGGTTAAAGAAAGTCCATTTGTTACCTTGATCAATCTGTATCTTTGATTTTTTTATGAGAAACTTACTCACCTCTACCTTATTTAAGAAAATTTTTATTATAGGTAGTGTTTGCTTATTATTTGCGCTTTGGGGGGCTACTTATGTCCAAATTGAAACATTTAGAAAAAATTACATTGAAAGCCTGACATTAACTTCGAAAGGTATTTTATTTGGATTCGAGCAACGACTGCTAACTGCACTAGTATGGGATGGAGATTTTGTAGAAGTTAGTAAAGAGAACAGAACATATTTTCTTGAATTTTTCAGTTCAGGGGTATTTGTGAACGTGCTTACTCAAATTGGAGTACTAGATACTGCTGGACAAATCATCACCCACACTTCGTCTGAAAAGATTGATCAACAATTGCCACATGCCTTGTTTAAACAACTCAATCCACAAGAAATAGTAACGGTTAAAACAGGTAACAGTTATGACACATATCTTCCTTTTGTTTATCAAGATAAATTACATGGATATTTTGTTGTAGGATTTACTGAAGCATTGGTTGAAGAAGGAATCCAAAAAATTGTCAGAAATTCTGTACTGATCACCATCATCGTACTTCTCATTGCAGGTATTATTTTTGCCATTAGCATCAGCCGATTTATTACTTCTCCTCTGAATGCGATTGTTCAAAAAATCCACTATATCACCGCATCAGGGGATCTTTCGACTCAGATAAAAGTCCATTCTCAGGATGAAATACAAGAATTGGCCGACCATTTCAACCAGATGACTATAGAACTGGTGAAAAAGGAAGATATCCTGAAAGCAAAAAACAAAGAATTGAAACGACTGGATTTGCTCAAAGACGAATTTCTGGCCAATACCTCCCATGAGTTGCGCACTCCCCTCAATGGTATTATTGGCTTGGGGGAGTCATTATTGGGAGGAATTGGAGGAACTTTAACAGAAGAACAACGTTACAACTTAACGTTGATTGTGCAGGGAGGGATACGTTTATCACATTTGATCAATGACATTCTGGATTTTTCCAAAATGAAGCATCAGAATCTTCATTTACAGTTGGAAACTGTGGATATTTATTCAGTCACGGAAATTGTCATTGCGTTATTAAGGCCCTTGGTTGAACAAAAAGATCTGCAGTTGATCAACAATGTCTCGGAAACGTTGCCTTTGGTGGTGGCTGATGCCAACAGGTTGCGACAGGTTTTATTGAACTTGACTGGCAATGCCATTAAATTTACGGAACAAGGGCATATCACCGTTACTGCGCTTGAGCAGGAACAATTCATTCAAATTTCTGTAGCAGATACAGGCATTGGCATTCCTAAGGAAAAACAAACCCGGATTTTTGAATCATTTGAACAAGCGGATGGATCGATTAATAAAATCTATGGAGGGACTGGACTGGGTCTTTCCATTGCTAAATCTTTTATCACGATGCATGGGGGAACGATCGAAGTGGAAAGTGCGGAAGGACAAGGCAGCACGTTTTCTTTCACAATTCCTGTTGCTCAGGATCAAACAGAGGAGAATCTGAGATCTCTTCAGGATGAGGACAGCTCTGTGATAACCCATCATGCCCAACAAAGTATATCCAATCTGGAGACAGAACACTTTGTTAAAGCAACACAATCACCACCCACAACGGTCCATTTTGAGCAGCCCACCATTTTAATTGTTGATGACGAACCGGTCAACATCCAGGTCTTGAAGAATTTTTTAACCTTGAACCAATACCAGACGATCTCTGCTCTGGATGGGTTTCAGGCTTTGGAAATGATTGAAGCCCAAAAGCCGGATTTGGTATTGCTTGATTTGATGATGCCACGACTCAGCGGTTATCAAGTCTGTGAAAGAATTCGGAAAAACCACTCCATTACTTCTTTACCCATCATCATCTTAACGGCTAAGAATCAGCCTGAGGATTTAGTGGAAGGTCTTCATTGTGGTGCCAATGATTATCTGCCTAAGCCTTTCAATAAAGATGAACTTTTGGCCCGTGTGAGGACTCACCTGGCGTTGTCTCAAGTCCATCTGGCATTGATAGCAGCCAAATCCCGCCTGGAATTGATCCTGGCCAGTACCAAAGAACTGGCAGCGTCCCGGATCAAAAGAGCCTGTATTGAAGAAGTTTCCAATGCCATCTTACGTCAGATTTCCAGTCAACCTTCTGAAGTTCGGTTTGCCTATTGGGAAGAAGGAGATGAACAAAGGTACGTCGCGTTTAAGGGAAACGCACAACTGAATGGAAAAGAATTTACCTATCTGAGTCATGTGGAGAAGGTGGAGTCATTCCTGGGGACTGACCGGCTGATTGTGTTGGAGGATGGCAGTGCCTTCTCCCAGTTGACACATTGTTCGTTTCGTGACCATCAATTGCGTATTCCGATTTGGCAGCGTGATCAACTCCTGGGGTATATTGAAATTGAGGGCATTGCTGAAAAAGACATTAAGCAAGAATACCTGGAATTTGTTGATACGCTCTCTCAATCGCTGGCCATTACCTTGGAAAACCTAAGTTTCATGCACGATCTGGAATTTAAGGTTGATCAAAAAACAGAACAAGTTAAGCAGATGTTCCAAGAGTTGGAACAGCAGCATGAACAATTGAAGATGGCACAATCCCAGTTGGTACAATCTGAAAAAATGGCGAGTCTGGGGACCCTGGTTGCCGGTGTTGCCCATGAAATCAATAATCCCAGCAATTTTACACAAGCTGGTGCACAAAACATGGAACGGCATTTGAAAGGACTGGAGGAGTTCATTCAGGAATTAGTGGAAGACGACAGAAAAGCAGAAGTAGAGAGAGTGTTTGCTCCTAAATTCAAACCACTTTATAGTAATTTGAAGGCGATTCTTGAAGGCGCTCATCGGATCAGTGCCATTGTCAAGAACTTACGGACATTTTCACGAGTGGAGAGTTCCGAACAAAGAGAAACGGATATTGTGGAAAGTATCCAGTCGACATTGAATCTGGTTGAGCCCAGTTATCGTGAACATGTTGAATTTGTTTGTTCTTTTGAGGAACGTGCCCGTCTCATCTGTTGGCCCTCCCAACTCAATCAAGTGTTTATGAATATCCTGGTCAATGGTTGCCAGGCGATTGTTCAGAAGAAAAAACAGCAAGACAGTAAAGACGTGGGAATCATTACCATTCAAACGTTCATTCAAAAAGGTTCTTTTGGGATTCGTTTTCAAGATACTGGAAGCGGCATTCCTGAAGACGTCTGTAACAGAATTTTTGATCCTTTTTTCACGACGAAAGAAACAGGAGAAGGCACGGGATTGGGACTTTCCATTTCTTACAGCATTATTGAAAAACATCAAGGAAGCATTCAGGTTGAATCCATAGAAGGAGAAGGGAGTACATTCACGATCATGCTTCCGCTTTCATAATCATTGAATAGGATTGCGTATTTGCCATTATTCAAACGTTTTTCCAACAAACGGGAGTTTCTTACGATGGAGGTACATAACGGTGCCCGTTGAAACAATAACAGCGCCCAACATCATCACCATCATGCCGCCGTCCCCTTGCACATCAATGCCCAGCACAGAGATGTGGGCGAAGACGGCACCAATCATGACAGCAAATCCAAGAATGGCTCCTAAGTGCGGAATATTGGCCGTGATGAGCATCAAGGCGGCCAAACCTTCGATCATTCCAATAATAATCCGTCCTGTGGGTTCCATGCCCAATGAGGTGAAAACAAAAACAGACATTTCCGCTCCAGTGATCTTTCCCCATGCCGCCATCGCTAAAATACCTGCTGCAATGATTTGAAAAACCCAGGAAAATAGGGGAGTTTTTTGTTCAAGAGTTGTAGTTTTCATCAGTAAACTCCTTCTAAAAATAGATTATTTTCATCCAATTCCTGAATGGATGTTTTTCCAAGAGAGGCCAAGAGTTCCTCATGATCATGAACCAGGCTATGGACATAATTTTCCACACGAGTTGCCTTATCTTCCACATCAAGTCCTGCTTGTAAATGCTTCTCATGAGTGGTGATACCAACCGGGCATGTATTTTTGTTACATTGTAAGGCTTGAATGCAACCAAGGGCTAACATGAATCCACGAGCTGTATAGACGGCATCAGCGCCCATCGAGAAGGCAATGAATTGTCTGCCAGGATTGATCATTTTTCCAGCACACATGAGTTTCAAGCGATCTCTGGCTCCTTCTTGGACTAATATTTTCTGAACCTTGGGAAGTGCCTTATAAATGGGTATCCCCAGATCATCCATGAAG
>JANQHV010000547.1 GCA_028282505.1 SAR324 cluster bacterium
AACTTCCAGCTACCCAAAAGGTAAGACAGCACAAACAAATGATTTTCCACCAGTACTGTGAAAACAACATTTTTTCTAATCCTAAGAACCTGTTTGGAAATGGCTCATTGCGAAGATTTTCTCAAAATAGATGCCAATGAGGCAGTTTTGCAGCAGAATCGGTTTTTTCAAACAGATTCTAAAATTGGAATCCGACTACCAATTGCACACCACCATCGATGCCTGTAAAATAGCGAGGATCGCGTCCTGCTAAAATTTGAAACCACTCGCCATTCCAGCCAATACCGGTGGCAAAACTGACATCCGAATCTCGCAATAATTCTCCACTGAAATAATTATTATGCACATCTTGTAAAATCAGCGAATAAAAAACAATAGAATACAGGATAATTTCAAAATTCAATCCTGTCAAAACGGCAGGTTCCTTAATGATGGGAGACTCTGTCGATAATTGGAAAAGTTCAATATTGATTTCATCAGGGCGTTCCTCCGGCCCTCCCATGTCAATGCGAAAGCCCAGGCCTGCTCCCCGAAACCCTTCTGCACTCTGTAATTCAAAGTCACGTCCCTGTTGATTTTTATTTCTTGGCTGAGTGGGACCATCTTGGTAATAAGCCAGGTGAAAAACATCCCCTATGTTCAAATGAACGCCATAGCCAGGAGTATATGTTTCTGTTTTATATTCACTGCTGAAGGAGCCATTAAAATCCACAAAAAACTCCCGTAATTTCAGTTCGGTTTCCCGATAATATAACCCCAGTGATAAGAATCCGAGTTTCAAACCCAGCGAGGATAGTATATCATATTCCGATTGATTGAAGTTGATGGAATAAACATCCTGATCATCGCTCTCATGTTTTTCCAGGCTCATATTTTCCAATTGAAAATAAAGCAAATCATCCCAGTTGGAATAAACGAAACGACTGTTGGATTTATCAGGACGACACCGACTGTACCCTTTCAGCTCGCAGTTACTGGGAGCACTGTTCAATAAATCTCGATTGCCAAGCCCCCCACCGTAAGCAAAACCAGATCCTGTGGTACGGGTAATTAAGGCAGGGTTGAGTGGACGGTGTAAAACAAAAATGGAGGGCATGGCAATCGTGCCTGCCCAGGTTTGGGCAGTCGGCCATAGACTCCAAAGCATGATGCAAAATAAGAAAAAATATCGCAAACTTCCCCTCAAAGAATCCTTATTTCTTGGTTTTCTAAAATGTCCCTTTTCGACTTATCATACAAGAAATGCACAACACAGTCCATTTGCAGAAATATCGTCCTTATCCCTGGTATAATACCGTGACTAAGGTTTGTCCTGGTATGTACTTTGCTGAAGTGCAAAAATGCCTCAAATTTGTCATGCTGAGCGTAGCCGAAGCATCTCTGTGAAACCCTTCGACTCCGCTCAGGGGGACAGCATTTATTAGGCCAAGATAAACCTAAATCACAGGGTTATAACAAGAATATGTCGTCATTGATCAATCTTTATTCAAAGGGTAATTATTGCCGATTTGCCTTTCTTCCAGTAAACTGCTAGCCAATAACTCATGTTACGTGTATATTTTTTGCAAAGATTAGGGCTAAAATTGTTCCCATGCTCTGGCCCGGGGAGGTTCACCGCATGCGGAGCAATGGGAAAAGCGGTCGAAACTTTCACACAAAAGAAATAAATCGCAATGTTGACTAAAGCGAATACGCTCCCAAAAGTTGTTGCTGTTGTGGGCCCTACGGCCAGCGGAAAAAGTGAGCTTGCCCTCTATTTAGCAGAACAATTGAGGGGAGAAATCATTTGCACGGACTCCATGCAAGTGTATCAGCAATTGGATATAGGAACAGCCAAGCCAACGGCTACTGAACTTGCTTTAGTGCCTCATCACCAGTTGAATTTGGTCAAACCAGACGGATACTATTCGGCAGGGCGCTATGCAAGAGATGCAGAGGTTATTATCGAAAGACTCCATCGAGAAAATAAGCCTGTTATTCTAGCAGGAGGCACCGGTCTTTATTTCCGATGCTTGATCTTCGGCATCTGTCAGGTTCCTGAAATTCCAGGAGAGATCAAATCACAAATAGCAGAATGGCATCAAAAAGGTCTTTCCGTCTGCTACGAAAAATTACAGCAACACGACCCCGAAAGTGCCGCAAAACTTTCCCCCAATGACACAACACGTATTTTACGTGCTTTGGAAGTTTATCTGCATACAGGAAAATCCATACAGAGTTATCAACAGAAACATGGATTTAAAAATAAAAAATATTCTGTGTTATCTGTAGGATACTGGCATGACAGACCGCACCTGTATCAATTGATCAATCAACGCACCCATGCTATGCTGCAGGCAGGTTTAGTTGAAGAAGTGAAGGAACTCCTTGAGGAATATCCAGCGAATCTCAAATCTCTGCAAGCAATTGGATATCGACAAGTGATTGATTTCTTACAAAATCGTTGCTCCAAACCAGAAATGATTGCCATTATCCAGCAAAAAACCAGAAATTATGCGAAACGTCAGTTAACCTGGTTCCGAAAAGATCCTGAAATCAAGTGGTTCGCTTATGGAAATCAAGAAGAAATTCTACAGGAAGTAAATAATTTTTTAGGAAGTGTCTCTTGAAAATAAGAGGTCCCCAAGCAACATAAAATACCGTTGATGCTTTTGTTATTGTAAGAAATCGTTCTATCAACGACTAAAAAGCGTAAACAAATTTGATTGAAACTGCACTATTGAAGGAAAATAATGGATTTTTTGATTTTCTTAGTAATTCTGATTGCCTGGATTGTTCTTCAAAAATGGGTACTACCTCATTTTGGGGTTTCTACTTGAATGAGCAAAGCATCTTGTCGCGTGTCGACTAAAGACGAAGCACCTGACCCCAAAGTGTAGCCTATCTCTGCCCTTTATACAGATGGATAATTGACAATAAATTCAATTATTTACAAAACATGTGCTGAATCATCTCAAAAAGATCTACAATTTTATCATTGGCAACCGAATAATAAGAATAGTTGGCTACACGACGTGAAGTCACCACCCCACGATCTTTTAATAAAGATAGATGTTGGGAAAGAGTTGCCTGAGCAATCCCTGTATATTTTTCTAAGTTTTGTACTGTTTGTTCACCAAAACGCAACACGCACAATATCTTTAAGCGGGATGGGTGTGCGAACACTTTTAAACAGCGCACTGCTTTCTCAATATTGTCTTCCTGTTGGACAAACAATTGTTCTAATTCATCTCTTAGAGATTTGTTCAATTCGGGTACATCAGCCATAGAGCTCCTCCTTTTATTAGCTGGTCTTATAATAAAGTTCTCCAGAAAAGTTTTTTCTTGGAATTCCCCCTTTTTTTCAAAGGAGGCCAGAGCGATCCGCATGCGGGGATTTTGAAAAAAATTTTCTGGAGAACTACTTACTATTACGTGAACAAGTTTTGCAGGAACATTCCTTATTCTCTGAAAGCGAAACTTATATTAGCCCAGAGGCAAATTAAATTTCGCTTTCAGAGAAAAAATAGCTACATCGGCAAAAAACATACACGTAACATCAGATAAACAAAAAAACAGATAACCAATAAAAAGTTTACACCTCAAATCTGAATATATCAATATTCAATTTTGCAGTATTTTTAGAACCTGTTTGGAAAAGATGGTTCGTGGCGAAAAATCG
>JANQHV010000484.1 GCA_028282505.1 SAR324 cluster bacterium
TTTGAAATGATTGAGATTCTTCGCAAGCTCAGAATGACAAAATACTCTGGAATGTCACTTTTTTAAACGCAACTTGGTATGAGTAATAAAATATTGTATCGCATTAATTGGCCATGGAAAAATGAGATGTTAGAAAATGCTTACTGGCGTTCGTGCATCATGGGGTTATTGTGTTGTCCTGTTGGTATTGTGATTGGTCTGCTTCTTTACACTTCTGAGGACGTCTGGAAAAAATATTTCTTTGCTTACACAGGAATGGCTGCTTTCATCACATCAGCCCTATTTTGGTATTTTTTTGTGGAGCGAAAAAACTCGCATAGTTTGAAGCGTGCCATCATCGTAGGCAGCTTGAGCGGTTTTCTGGCCCATTATACCTGCTGGTATCTGATTATACTCTCCCTTAACTTTGATTATTGGGTTCTTGGTGGTCCAGGATCGTCCCTTGGTGAACCCCCAATCGATCCCCTCAGCGCGACTGCCGGAGCATGGGTTTATTGCCTGTTTAGCTGGTACTTGTTCGGTTGGATTACTGTTCCTGCTGGCGGGATCATAGGAGGTTTTTACCAATGGTTTCTGCAAAACAAGAAAGGATGATCGCGCAACCATTAATCAAATAGTAGACTTATTCATAAGGAAAACTGGAATCCTGACAAGCTTCAGCATTACCATGATAAATACAATGGTATTGTGCGCCCTTGTTTCGCAATTCTTCAATGTTTTGGTGCAGTTCCGCTCCTTTTTCACAGATATCCTCATTTCCAGAAACTGCGCAAGACGCTCCGACAGCCAATAAGTTAAACACCTGAAAAAAGCTGGATGCTGATTTGAAGTCACTATAAGTTCCGGTCTGTGAGTATGGGGCGGAACTTCCGTAAATTGGGGTCAAAGGCCCTTTTCTGGAACCACCAAACCGCTTTTCTGTATGTTCAATGGCCTTGGCCACAATTTCGGAGTTATTGATATAATAGACCAAATTGGGATCAATGGAGCTATGTGGCCGTAGGCGTCTTTCCAGATACTGGAAATCTTTCGCTAATTTCCAGATTTGATAAGCATCTCTCTTTTGGATAGCTGTATCGATCCCCAATACCATTGTTTCCATTTGGGCTTGTTTCAATTCGGAGAGTAATTCTTTAGCTTCCTCGGAATCTGGATGCTTGTCGAGGTAGATGATCAAATTATCAATGGCTCTGGCCAGTTGATCGGGATCTTTTTGGAAGCGTTTTGCCCGCTCCAGAGGTGTTTCAGCCCATTGGCAACGTTGATCAGCTTTGGAGGAACTGATGACTTGGTTGGCACCCATGCAATGTTGATGGGCAAATTGTTTGATCGGGTCCAGTGTGTTGGCAGAACATCCGATAATGAAAAAGCATAGAGTAATCAAACAGATCTTTACAATGTGCTGTTGGTTTTTCATAGTAATCAATAGATTTGGAAAAAGTGATTAATACTCTCAAAAGCTCAACATTTGTGCTTGGCTCGGATTATCTTAACCGCACTGTAATTATGTTGAGAAAAGTGAGTTCTATTTTAAAAGGTAGATCCTAAAAAATAAAGAAATGAACTTCGCAATACGATTTAAAAAGGGCAAGCACCTGCGACACATTGCAAACTTTGGCAATTCACACCTTGACCACCACCAGAGTCTTCTGAATCTCTTTCATCGCCGTTATCTTCGTCTCCATTCCCGTCCTCGGAGTTGACGAGAATATTTCTTTTGAGGATTTGACTGGCATTTTTACACTCTTGAAATCTCTCCCTGATCCTGGAAAATCCGCTAACTATCCCATCTTGCAAAAGAATTTCTTTAACAGCTTCGGAACAGGACAGTCCATGATAAAAAAAGCGATGGGCACAACAAAACCCTTTGTAAGGCGATAGGAATTTTTGATAAAAATTGATGACAATGATGAGCAATTGTACGAGCATATTGACCTTTCTATACTTTTCGAAAGCCTTATTTAAAAGTGACAACTATTCAAACACCAGCAGATCGGCTATAAAAGATTCATGCAAAGTATATACTCTTTTCTTCGCTTAAAAGCCAGTGGGTTGAAGACGCTTGCAATCTCAGCAACTATCGCTTAGACTTCCGTACGACATAATCGTTCTCTTCTAAAAATTGAGCTATGTTTCTTTGGATCGGATTTGCGATATTGATGTTCCTGTTGTTGTTGGTTTTGAATACCATTCGTTTGACCTCCAAACAGCAACAAGTCTCCCCCTCATCAATCCAGGTGGATACCCCGGCTGCAACAGGACGACTTGCTGAAATTATTCATTTCCCCACCATTTTTGATGACAATCCCAAACAGTTTGATGGGAAACCCTTCTTAGCACTGCATCAACATTTAGAGGAAACATTTCCGGTGCTTCATCGTACTTTGAAAAAAGAAATCATCAATCAGTATAGTTTGGTCTACCAATGGAAAGGAACCAGCAAAGAGAAACCTCCTGTTCTACTCATGAGCCACCTGGATGTAGTGCCTATTGAGCTTGAAACAGAAGATCAGTGGCACCATCCCCCCTTTAGCGGGGCCATCACTGACGGTTTTATCTGGGGACGTGGAACGCTGGATTTCAAAGCAGGGGTAGCAGGTATTATGGAGGCTATCGAAATACTGCTACAGGAAGGTTTTCAACCAGAACGAACGATTTATCTGGCACTTGGGCATGATGAAGAAATAGGAGGGGTACATGGAGGATTGCAAATTGCCAAACACCTGGAAGCGCAGCAACTACAATTTGAATACATACTGGATGAAGGCATTCCGATTGTTCAAGGCATGATTCCTGGTATTTCTCTTCCCATTGCGCCTGTCAGTATTGCAGAAAAAGGATTTGTGAATATCCAGTTAACAGTGGAAACAGAGGGAGGACATTCCTCCACACCTCCAGCCAACACAGCATTGGGGATTTTAAGTACTGCAATCCATGCTTTGGAAAAGCGCCAAATGCCAATTCGATGGGCCAGTCCCATTCCAGAGATGTTTGCTTATCTGAGTCCAGAGATGCCATTTGTCTATCAACTTATTTTTTCTAATCTTTGGTTGTTTAAGCCACTTGTTCAGTACCAACTGGCCTCAGCACCTTCCACCAATGCCTTGTTACGAACTACCATGGCAACCACGATGATGTCTGGAGGAGTTAAAGAGAATGTATTGCCTCAAACGGCATCTGCCATCATCAATTGCAGAATTCATCCCAAAGACTCCATAGAAGATGTGCTGCAGCATATTCATCAAACTGTTCGAAATCCACAAGTTCAGGTACAAGTGATTCATGGTCCTGCCAGCGAGCCGTCCTCCAGTTCCCACTTGAATACCAAGAGTATGCAAGTGCTACAACACACCATCCATCAAATATTCCCCACTACTATTTTCACACCAACTTTATTGGTCGGAACAACCGATTCCCGACATTATCGCTCCTTAACGAAAAACATATTTCGTTTTTCGCCATGGCTTGTGAATCAGCATGATTTGCATCGCATTCATGGTGTGAATGAGCGTATCTCTGTCAAATCTTATGAACAGTGTATCCAGTTTTATTACCAACTGTTGGTGAACTCAGCATCGAAACAGGGTAATTCAGACTAACAGATAAGATAAAATCAAGACTTGCCCCCTTGCCCAGTATCCTGCGATTTTCTCTATTTTATTTTAAGAAATATAATAATTTCAATAATTTGCCATGCCGGATCAGAACACCGACCGCTTGTCCGGTATCCAGATAATGAAAAGTGATGCATACTCCTGGATTGCGGCTAGACTGGCGTTCCAGGCGAGCCAACATGCCGGACCACCGGAATGACAAAAATAGAAAATCACATCGTACTACCTAGTAAAACTACTGGGTTTTACTAGAACACCTCCTCCAATTGAAGATGTACAGGGATCAAAAACAAGTAAGATTACGAGTTTCTTAAATCGGATAAATCTGTAATATGCGCTTATCTGAATGATAAATTATTCAGATATATCGTTTTTGAAATTTTTGATTTTTCGATATGGGTAGCTTTTCTACCCAGCTTGTAATAGGTGGTTTTGTATGTTTTTGACAACCCCTATCTTAATCGGTGCATGGCATCATGCGTCAGTCTTTCAACAAACGTTCTAAAGGAGACATTGATGAATAAGGCATATAAGAAAGAATGCTGGCTTACATTAGTTAGCTTTTTGGTGGCAACAGTTCTAACTCATTTTTATCCGATTTACTTTCTATTTCCCCAACTGACCGAATCCATGTTATTCGGATTTCCCACCCATTATTTCCTGACGTTAGTCGTGGGCTGGATCGCACTCATGCCCCTTTACTGGGTCTATATCCAAATGAGCGAAAAAATCGATGCAGAAATTCAGGAAACTGTGCCTGCCGCTGTTGACACAGAGATTGCTCCTTCGGGTACGACTTCTGCCGCAGGAGGTGCCTTATGATTCGACTCAACTTGCTATTTTTGATACTGTTCGCACCCGCTCTCGCTCTGGCTCAAGAGCCCCAGAAATTTTATGTATTTGAGCCTTCTAGCAACCTTTCCATGCTGGGCTTCATCTACACCATTATCATGGTTACCATGTTTTTGGTGGTGGGCTGGATGTCCAAAAACCGTGTTGCTACCAGTGCCGATTACTTTGCTGCCGGGCGTCGCGTTGGGCCGTTATCCAACGCTTTGGCAATGACCTCCAATTACATGAGCCTTGCCACTTTTTTAGGCTTCACTGCCCTACTTTGGAAGCTTCAATTCCTCATGGTGGCGATTGTTATGAGTTTTCTCGGTGGGTTTGTCATGATTTCCGTTGCCGTGGCCCCCTGCTTGCGGCGCTGGGGTAAATACACGAGCATGCAGTTCATCGGTGATCGTTACGGGCACACGGCCAAAATCATCGCAGTATTGTGCATGATTCTGCTAGCCCAGCTCTACCTCATTGGGCAGATGAAGGGGATCGGTAATGTATTTCAGGTCATGTTTCACTGGGATTACACCACAGGTCTGATCGTAGGGGGATTGATCGTGACTGCCTATGTGACCATTGGCGGTATGTACGGTCTGTCCTACAATCAAACGCTGCAGGCAATCATCATGGGGATCGCGTTGTTCGTACCAGCCGCTATCATTCTTTGGAAGCTGAACGCTGGGGTAGCCAGCCTTTTCCCGCCATTCGGTTATGCCAAGCTGGTGCCAGACATGATGGCAGCATTACCCACCTACTTCGATCCATTTTCCACCGCTAATGGCACCGTGCCGCTGAGCTCTAAGTTTCATACTGGTATCATTCTCAGTATTGCCTTCGGCACCATCGGATTGCCCCACATCGCCATGCGCTACTTCACGGCACCTTCAGTGAGGGCTGGCAAACTTGCCTCCATGTGGGGGATTTTTTTCATCGGCTTAGTGTTCTTCACAACCTTGGCCATTGGTTTTGGCGCCAAACTCTATACTACCAATGTGCTCAATCCCCAAGGGTTGGCGATTCAACCCAAGGAGGCAGACCTTCTGGTGGTCATCATGAGCCAGGCATTTACCCCAGCCTGGATCGCAGCACTACCCATTGCCGGCGCTCTGGCCGCAGGCATGTCCACCATTGGAGGGTTGCTGATGGTGATTGGAACCGGCATTGGTCACGATATCTACTCAACGATCGTTCCGAATGCCGAGGACAACAAGAAGATGAAAATGGGGCTGTTCTTTACCGCTTTTGGTGGCATCGTCACGATCCTGTTAGCACTCAATCCACCGGATTTTCTATTGACCAGTGTGATTTGGGCTTTCGTTGTGGCATCGTCTACGTTCACACCGGTGCTCATTCTCGGCATCTGGTGGAAAGGAACCAATCGTATCGGAGCCATTTCAGGTATGGTCATTGGCGGTGCGCTGTCAATCATTCTGTGGTGGACGAAGGGTAATTTGTTCGGTTGGCAGCTGATTAATCTGGGTCCCCTGGGTTATCTGGCGACCGCCATTTTCAGTGCCTCCGCAGCCTGGTTTGTTACTATCGTGGTGAGCTTCGTTACAGGTGGGGAAAAAGACGAGAAAATCCTGCATGAGGTGGATCGAATTCACGGGTGGAAGGACTACAATCCGCAACGCTATAACGGCAAAGCGTTTCCTGTAGGTTGCGCAGTGGTGGCCTTGGCACTCATGGTTTGGTCTGCGATGCCGGATAGTCCACCACGACCTCCGGCTGCAGCTCAAGGCGCAACCGTAACGACAGTTGCCCAGCGCTAGTACGTTTAAAAAGGGGATCTCTGCGATTGGTCCCCCTCTTTTCTTCTCAAACCACCGGTAATCAACAATGTTACTTATCGATCTTTATCTCTTACGGCCATCACCTTATCGTCATGCTTGCGAACATCCGCTCTCATATCTCTGGGCCAGTGGTTGTTTGTTGGCAACGGGTTCACTGTATGGCTTTCTCGTAGCATTGTTCCAACGCAGAATCGGTGGTGATATTCAGGGATTCTCTCTAGATCAGTTTTCCAATACTATCTTGCTCGCAGGGAATCTGCTCTCTGGCCTTCTGGTTGTTCTGGTTTTTCATGGTGGTGTTACCTTGATTGTCTGGTTGATGGCAAGGGCGGTGGGAGGTTCCGGACGGTTGGGTGATCTTTACCGTGCCACAGCGTATCTGCTTTCGCTTTCAGCTCCGGCACTTCCGCAACTGGCCTTGGGAAGTGCAACTCAAGGCCGAGACGTTTCGCTGCTACCATGGGTTGAGCTATATCCGATCCTTGCTTGGATCGGGCTCCTGCTGATGCTCTTAGGGTTATACCAATTGCTTAGGGTAACCCAAGGACTGGTGCCAACGCGTGCCGGTGCAGCCGTTGTCATCACCACGCTTTTCTGTTACGCCGTATTGCTTGTTGCCATGTGAAGTCACACCCAGACACCCGAAAGTGTATCTTTATTTTCTTCTGTCATATTAAATGCTCAACAATTATTTTGCTCTGGCTCGTCGCTAAAAATTCTGGTTGATAAATCACTTTTACCCCATGATTTCGCCTCAAAACCTCATGATTTGACATCTCCCATCCTGAGTCTTTTGATTATCGCAATAAAACTGAAAAAAAAGAATAGAACAGGTAAATTGGCCTTGAAATTTAAATGATTTTTGACAACACTGTGCTCTCTTTTTCAGGTTATATTTCATTTCGCTTGAAGTAATTTTCTTAACTCAAAAGTTGTCAGTTTTCAGCAACATGACAGGTCGACAACAGAAAACCGAAAACTAGGAACAGATGAGTTACTTAATTTTCAAAAAATAGCAAAGGTTGTAAAAATGGGAACAAATACAGAAGGCTTAAATCATGTTTTTATTGAAGATTTAGATGTTCGTGGGAAAAAAGTATTGATCCGAGCAGACCTCAATGTACCTCTTGATGGAGACTTGAATATTCGGGATCGTGGTCGGATTGAAGGCTGTATGAAATCTGTACGATATGTATTGGACAATGGAGGAAAACTGATTTTGATGTCACATCTCGGCAGACCGAAGGGACAACGTGTTAATAAAATGAGCTTAAATCCAGTTGCTGTGGAATTATCAGCGATGCTGGGCAAGCAGGTCTATTTGGCTCCTGATTGTATTGGCCCTCAGGTAGAAAAACTGGTCAATATGATGGAAGATGGAGATGTGGTCTTGTTGGAAAACTTACGTTATCATAATGAAGAAACGAAAAATGATGAGAACTTTGCCAAATCTCTGGCCAAGTTGTGTGATATTTATGTCAATGATGCCTTTGGAACAGCGCACCGAGCCCATGCCTCGACAGAAGGAATTACTCGATTCGTTGATACTGCCGCAATGGGGTATCTGTTGCAAATGGAAGTCCAATATCTGGGTGGTGTGATGACCAATCCTGCCCAACCCTTTGCTGCTGTCCTCGGAGGAGCTAAGGTTTCCGACAAAGTTAAGGTGATCGACAGTTTGATGAAAAATGCTCAAATTTTAGTAATTGGCGGTGGCATGTCCTGTACCTTTTACAAAGCCATGGGGTATGACATCGGAGATTCTTTACTAGAAGAAGATTCCATTCCAGTCGCCAAAGAAATTCTTGAAAAGGCTAAAGAAAAGAATGTCCAGTTGATGCTACCAGAGGACTGTGTCATTGCAGAAAAAATCGAAGATGGTGTGGAAACCAAAGTGATCAATGCTGCTGATGGTGTGCCAGCAGGATGGAAAATCCTGGACATTGGACCAAAAGCCACCGAAACCTTTAGCAACACTCTGGAAAGTGCCAAGATTGTCTTGTGGAATGGACCGATGGGAGTTTTTGAAGTAGATGCCTTTGCTCAAGGCACACTTGGTGTTGCCAAAAGCCTGGCGACCGCTACCAAAAATGGTGCAGTGACTGTAGTTGGTGGTGGTGATTCTGCCGCTGCGATCAAACAAATGGGACTTGGCGATCAGGTGACTCATGTTTCCACAGGTGGTGGTGCTTCTTTAGAATTTTTGGAAGGAAAAGAACTGCCAGGTGTCGAAGCGATTCCCAAGAAAGGCTAGTCAATTTTTTCCCTGTCAATAGTTTCCGGAAAGAGGTCTCTCACGGCAAAAGTTATCTCTCACCAGTCCTCTTTCCTCACTTTCCTGATATCCAACTCTCTTTCCAGAATTTTATAACAAATCTGTGATTTTCTAGTTTTTTCTCGTTCCTGGCTTGACCAGGAATCTAAAGAACTACAGCCGTTTTCTGGATCTGTTGGGGCTCGATCATCTCAAATACGATGACAGTTATTATTTAATAATATCAATTATTTAGACAATACATACTACACAAAATACTAAAATAGTTATTCATATCATGTAGTTAGGAGATAAATAACTAATTTCCTTCCCCTGATTTATTTTTTTGGTATGCAACCTGTATTATATAGATTGTCATCGATAAACAACTATACTGCGCGGAGGGAAATCACAAAAGCAGGTAGTTCAGTCTATGACCAGCCTACAGATTTCAAGAGTTATTAAGAATGACAGGATGGAAAATTAAGGAGGGATCATGAGCCCAGAATGGCAAGAGAACCGCAAAACACTGATACGGTTCTCAGAAAACATGGAAGTAATGGTAGCAACTTTAAATATTTTGGATAAAAGCACACGAGGAGAGTTGAGTGGACCAGAGGCAATGGAACAATTGAATATCATCAAAGAAAAATTTTACACTTCTTCTTAAGTAGTTGCCTACCTCTTTTTTCAAAAACTCAGCCTGAAATCACCCGTAATGTTTGGGAAGAGGATGGCTGAGGCATGGCTTCATTGATATTAAGGTTGAGCATTTTAATGGTAGCACGGACAGCAGCTACAACCTGGTCCGAATCAACACCAATCGTTTTGTAACGTTTCCCGTGATTTTCCCAGGTGATGGTTGCTTCAGTCAAAGCATCCGTGTGCCCCCCTTTC
>JANQHV010000496.1 GCA_028282505.1 SAR324 cluster bacterium
CAGAATATTTGGTCCGATGACACTTCCAGAGTATTATCCAATTTGGATTCAAATTTCAGGAGGATTATGGGTTGTTTCCTTTTTAATCTATCTTGTGGGTTACACGACCATCCTGTTGACTCCTCGCCCTGACGGAAAGCCTGGATAACTCACATCCAAATCACCTCAATCTGTTTTCCATCTTCTTCCAGTTGTTCTCGTTTCCCCACTTGTTCGATATCTTGGGGAGGCTTGCGGGAATAGATAATCAGGCGTCCAAATTCCAGCCCACAGCGTTTGAGATAATCAGCCAGTTGGATGCGTCCTCTGGCTAGAGCGGTGGGGCGGTTCAGTTTGAGTTCGAATACGAATTTCTCTCCAGCAAATTCAATCATCAAATCCATTCTTCCCAAACCGGCTGCATATTCTCGATGAATTCGTCCGTTTCCGTTCACGACCCGTTGTAACCAAGCCAGAAACAACAAATGATGAGCAGCTTCATTATAGGTTTTCCGGGCCGTGACCATTTCGCTGTGTTCTTTGTAGAAAGCAATGTATGCATCGAGTAGTTTGTCAATATCGAGTTTGCCATCCGTTTTGATATACCAGAGCGGGTCCTGACCCAGAAAACCTTGTTGGACGATGGTCAATTCCCTGGGAATGATTTCCCGGTAAATGGGATTGGCGATTTCCAGCCCATGTCTGCCCATCCGAACCAACCCTAGATCTAACAAATACTGTCGATCATCCAGGGAGATGTCTTCGGACTGCTCTTCTTTGCCCAGTAGAATGAGTTCCACGATACGGGCAACTCGTTCTTCGGTCAGTTTGTCTCCCAATTGATCCAGATGGACGTCTCGACGCAAGATCAACTGTTCAGCCGCATCATCCACATGATGTACTTCAATGGTTTGCTCTCTGGGAGGAGCATGTTCTTCAAAACACAATTCCCTCCCCAATGCGTTCACCAACCAGGGTTGCCCCTGGGAATACCAAAAGATTTTTTTCAAAGCCGCATCCGTAAAGAATTGGCCCGTTACCTCTGTATGCTGAGCATACAGCTGTTGGATCTGCTTAGGCGTAAAATCATCGATGGTCAACGATTTGTCTTTGATATTGAAGGCAGAACCTCCAATGACATGACGTTGCTCCTGATCAGAAAAGATCCGGTAATCCCGAACATCACGCAAGCCGATCAGACACAAAGCATGAGGAAAAGCCCGAGGCCGGTTGGCATAACCATCTCGGAGTTGTCGCAGAACCGACAGCAATGAATCTCCAATCAACGAATCGATCTCATCAATGAACAATACCAATGGCTTGGGTAATTCCAGGCACCAGTTGCTTAAAAACGTGTGGATGCCTTTCGCCATCGAACGCACGTGATAGCACGACTCACTCGGTTGATATTCCGCTGAAAGGTAAATCCGGCTTTGCATTTCAAAGGTAGCCAGCGTGATTTCGTTGACCTTATCCACATTATGTCGAACCGCTTGTCCTGCTTCCACATTGATGTACAAGGCAACATATTTTCCTTCCTCATTGAGTTGGTGCATCAGACTGATCACTTGCGTCGTTTTCCCTGTTTGACGCGGTGCGTGTAAAATGAAATATTTCTTTTGCTCAATCAACTCACGAGTCTGGAGCAACCGTTCCGAGGTGGGAATCATATAATGATCTTGCGGAAAGCAAGGCCCGGCGGTGTTGAAAAATTTGTACATGGTAGCTCTGGAAGTCAATGGAATTAAATCAAATGATGTTGAATAAACAGATTATAGATATCCAGATAAATTCTTTCCAAAGGCATCGTTTTTGCTGATGGCCACGAAACCGAAAGGTCGGACCCCCACAAAAAACACTAAAAAAGATCTTTTTTGGTGGGTTTTAGTGGCCAACAATCAGTCTGTTGATAACCCACAAAAAATGTGCCATAGGAAAAAACTTTTCTGGCGAACTATACCACAGTCTTCAGAAGATCACCATTCCAGTTTACTCTCATTTTTTGGTGGATTGCAATGGGTTGAAATAAAATTCAACTTTTAAAAAAATGCTCTGTGTCCTCTGTGACTCTGTGGCAAAAATTTTTGGTTCTAGCTTAGCCAGGTTAGGTGATTTCCAAGAATGAATTCACCCAGTTCGAAGGTTTCGATTTCATCGAAAACCTCGACAGGCTTGCCTTGCTCCGCAGGGGCCGCCGTCTCGTTTTACCAGTGGACCGAGCTCATGCTTCCTGAACCCGGGCACAACGGAAACCAAGGCTGCGGGCTCGGTAGCCAGGGGCATTGAGGTTGCGAAAGGCAGCACGCACATACTGCGCGTCGTTGATCCAGCTGCCACCACGAATAACTCGGTCGGTACCCTCTTCAGGACCACGTGGATTGATTACGGCTTGACTCCCAAGATCCACTTCCCACCAGTCGGCACACCATTCATAGACATTCCCATGCATATCATAAAGTCCCCAAACATTCGGTGAGAAACTCTTCACAGCGGTCGTCTCTTGGCGATCAATTCCTTTTGGATGATCCCCATAAGGATAATTGCCATCATAATTCGCTTGATTGGTGGTCAAATTTTCGCCGGTATGAAAGGGGGTGGTCGTACCGGCACGGCAGGCATATTCCCATTGTGCTTCGCTTGGCAGAGTCAAGGCCAGACCGGGAATTTCCCGATTCAGTTTTTCAATAAATCGCTGGCAATCCTCCCAACTGACTTGTTCGACGGGCCTCTCTTCCCCTTTAAAATCACTGGGATTGTTTCCCATGACCACTTGCCACAATGCC
>JANQHV010000514.1 GCA_028282505.1 SAR324 cluster bacterium
TTAACGTCCATTCAATTTTCCTCAACCATCCTAACTCTTTTTCAAACAAAAATCACGCACGCTTGCCGACAGCTCACCTTTATCCATGATGCCTCCTGATGATTTGCAAGGCATTTTAGAAAAATTACCTCCTATTAGTTAAGATTTATACACGTAACGTGAGTCATTAAGTTAGACGGCAAAAACAAAAATTTTAAATCGATTAAGCTATATATTTTAGAACTTTTTTCAGAATCCCTACACGCGGACCGTCTTTACCTCTTTGAAAACAATGGGGAATTCCCCAAAAAAATTTTCTAAAACACTATATTTTTTTCAAAATATTCAGAGGAAAGCGATGAACAAGTTTCATAGCAGTATTGGGATCATCATGGGACTTGGGTGAGTGCGACTACTTTTCCAGTCGTGTTGGAAGGAATTGGGGGAAAGCCAGCTTATTAGGGATTACGGTTATAAAATTGAGAAAAGAAGGGAATTTTTGCAGAGTGGAGGTAAGACAATATCATAAAAGACACAACACACAAAATTAAAGGAACTGTTGCATAAAAACCCCGGAACGGATGAAACACAATGCCTGGTATTATTGCAACAGCATGAGTAATTAACAAAATTACTGGAATTTCCAATGGTTTGTGATGAGCAAGAAGTAGCCATATGACATATGCAATGATAAACCATGAACTGACAGCCAACATACACCACAACACTTTTTCCATATCCGAAAGCAAAGGGTAGTGCCGGGCTGATAGTTTTGATAATACCCATGCATGAGCCTGAATACGACTATTGATGTATTCCAGGGGATACTTTGAAATATAGGAAATCCACATCCGAAAAAACAGGTACTCTGTTCGTGAGATACCTCCAATTTGAGTGAGTTCTTGTTTTGAAATTTCAACTCCTAGCTCTTTTGCCTTCTGTTGAACCAGCCGGGCATTTTCGGACCAGTGATCTCCAATGGAGATGCCAAGTGAATTATGAGTCTCAGAAAAAATACCAATACCCCGATAGACTTCAGGAAATGTCGTATGTTTCAATATGGTGGGTTTTGGAATATGCTGGAGATTAGCCACTGCATCCCGATGAGTCCTCAAATAAGAAACCCCTGCATTGAAGAAAAGATGACCACAGACAAAAATAATAACGACACCACCCACAATTTTCCATGTAGGACGGAAACGATAAAATAATATGGTTATCCCTAATATGGCTATTATCCAGACCAGTGATTCATTGGCAGAGTGTATTTTGGCAAGAAATGCCAACATACAGCTATAGAGTACAATAATTATTACCAGCCTTGTTAGAACCAGCTTTGACGGACGTTGAAAAGTCATCGCAATTAACAATAAGTAAGAGGCCATAAAAACGATGGTGTAAGACACTGAGGCCATATTCAAATACTCCTGGGTTATCAATGTCTGAATAGGAGGCAAATAGATAAGCAATGAAACCGGAAGAAAACACACTGGAACCAAGACAGATCTCCGGTAATAAACTGCGAGCAAGATACTAAAAATTAAAAGAGAGGAAAGATAGAAGAGGTAATTTCTTAGATAAAAGGTTATGGTGGTAGGCCGAATGTCTGTAAATAAAGCCAATACTCCCCAAAATAAACCATCCAGATGATCAAAATTGAGTTTTTCTGTGTACAATTCTAATCTTTCATAGGGCTGTTGAGGTCCTGGCCCATAAATTAAAAGCAATACCCCTGTACGCGAAGCAATTTCCGCAGTTTCCGTAAATGGATCACCAGCCCCTGGAAGTTGCGCCTTGACTGGATATTGGTGCAGAGGTCCACGCGACAGGATAAGATCTCTATTCCTCAGCTCAGAACTACGCAACTCATAATTCAGAGGACTATAAGGAGCAAGCACTATCCAAAAACAAACACAGCCAACTACCGCAACTAAGATATTTACCGATTGCCAATTTCTGAATATAAGTACCATATGAAGTATTGATAAGGATTTCACGAAAAGTATACACTAACCAATTTTATTGGATATACTCTATCAGTGTTGGTAACATCGTATCTATTGCGAGACGATGAGCCTTTGCATTTGGATGTGAATCATCAAATTTTATCCAAAAATCCAGATGGCTGTTTTTTTCAAATACCTGAAGCAGGTCGATACATAGCGCATCTAATTTTTGACAATATTGAAAGATAGTTTGATGAGCTTCCTTCCCGTGGTAATTCTGTAAGTCACTCAAAAAAGGGTAAATGGCAACAACAAATTTCATCTGATGTTTCTTGCTGATTCTTGATATTTCGAGTAAAGCGTTTTTTGAAGCCTCCCAACCTGGATTTTTGTCATGATAACTTTGAAACAGCTTGACCAACCATGATTGTTCTTCAAACACGCCTATTTCACGTAACAACATATTCAGTCTCGGCTTGAAAAATGCCACCAGTTTGAATTGATGACTAATCCACTCTACCAAAGCACGAAAGTTTATTTTATTTTGAAATGCAAAACCTGCTTTAACTTGCTCTTTATGAGGTGACGGGGTGTTAGGAGATGTCTGCAATGTTGTGGCAACTAATTCTGGTTTATATCGGACATCATTCAAAAAATAAATAAGCAGTACCATATCTGGTTCATATTTGATTCCTTTATCTCTCAGCACTAACAACTCATCGACTGTATTATAGCCAGGGTATGCTGTATTAATGACTTCAACAGTCCTTCCTTGAATCTTTTTCTGTAATCTTGCTTCTAGTTGTTTAGGAAATGTGTCTCCTACATCTAGACCAATACCCCAGACAAAGGAATCTCCTAATACCAAGACACGATAAGTACCTTTTGGTTTAGGAATAGTAAATTCTCTATCCCGGAACCCATCTTTATTATTCTGTATCAATTTTCCATATGTTGTTCCTTCAGGGTAACTTGGCTCGATCAGACGAAATACCACCTCCAGAAGGACGAAACAAAGGGACACGCTTCCAACGAACAATATTAAATTTTTAATCATGCAATGATATTCCTCTTACAGCATCTCTTTTAAATGCTTCACTGTGTTTTCTCCGTTTGTTTTCTTCAAGCATAAGGCATCTCACTAATAATTATAAAAGTATGGTTTTACACCAAGATCTGTCGAACAGTCTTTCTTCAACTCTTGAACACTTTTGAACAAACATGATTATAGGATATTTGACTGCTGCCTCTGCTTTCCTTTGTGTTCTTTAATATACTGCAAAGTGAACACACCAATATCCCACATAACTTCCCTGACACTCTTCCAGAATTGTCCTATATCTCCCAATACAGGAAATATTGTTTCTCTGCCAGCACTAATATCCCAAAATTTTATTCGGGAATAAGGAAACTCTTCTGAAAAATAAGAGCCGGCTCCGGAAACCAGCATGTTACCATCCAAAGAAAAGGTTAAAGAAGAAACACTATACTTATGTCCGAAGAAAGTTTGTTTGTGAATGCCTGTAGAGACTTCCCAAAGTTTAATAGTCCGGTCATACCCAGCATATCCATAGGCTTTCGGAATTTCCTGATTATAGTCAAATTGACTGGGAGCAACATGCCACGGTCTGTATATCATCCCTCCACCGGAAGCTAAATATTTACCGTCATGAGAAAAAGTGACTGCACGAACGGCCCCTCGATGAGCAGGTAAAGTTCGCATAACTTCACCTGTCATGACATTCCAAATTGTAATCATTTGTTCTTCTCCAGATACCAGCATTTTACCATCGGGAGAAAAAGCGATGGAATATACTAACTTTTTATGGCTATCACGATTTTGTCGTAAAACCCGAACGATCTCACCTGTAGATATATTCCAGAGTTGAATAGCATCGGCACTGGCTGCTGCCAAAGTTTTACCATCGGGAGAAAAAGTAAGCGACCGAATCGCCTTGACGTGATAACCTTTCTCTTCATAATTGAAAGACAATTCTTCACCGGATCGTGATAGTATTTTCTTCCCGTCTTGCATACTCCAAAAACGAAGTATTCCATCACTTCCTCCTGAAGCAAGAATTTTTCCATCAGGAGAAAAAGCCACAGAAAGTATTTCTGCCTTATGCCCCAAGAACTTATGGTGTAAGGCATGAGTCGCTAAATCCCATATTTGAATGGTACGATCATTATTTCCTGTTGCTATAAATTTGCTATCTGGTGAAAACGCAATCGAATAAACGAATTGATCATGCCCATTCTCTAATAAAGGAATGCGATGGTGACAGAATTGTTGTACATTACATATTTCCACCGAAGACTGAGGGTGACTTGCGGCCAGAAATTGACCATTTGGAGAAAATGACACTGCGTATCTGGCACCTGACTGGCTAAAAGGCAACACAACGTCACTAAAAAAAAGTTTTATCGTTACCAGTCCTAATAACACAAGGCACATGAAAAACATCGGAAAAAATGTTGACCTGGGTGATCCAGAAAACGTCCTATATTGGTCTTTCAGTAAAACTCCAGCACAGGATAACCCTCCAAAAAATAAAATATCCAAGCCATAAAAAGAAAAACGATTTAAGCTATAATTGATAAAATGCGTAAAACGAAAACTATCAAATGCTATTAGTGAAAAAGGGATATATAAAATTGTCAGGACTTGAACAATTGCAAAATTTTTCAACAAAACGATCCCATCACTATCCATGCGCTGAAATGAGAGAAACAAGACGAGTATGCCCGCTATCAAAAAAGAACCCTGTTTTGTACCAGCCAGGCTCAATGTATCTATAGGAGAAAACCCCTGCGGATCATACCAATAAAAAGGCATTGTAATGAGAATAAACGTCACACATGTTAAAGTGATGTATTGAATGGCTGACTTCCATCCTGCATGCTGAACAAGGAAAGAAAATAATAAAGGTAAGATAATAAGGAAGTTAACACGCGAAGATAGCCCTATGCCTAATAATACCGAGGCAAAAATCTTAATCGAACTACTCGTTTCAGGCATGGGTATGGTACGAATCATTAACAGTGCAGATAATAAAATATAGACACTATTTGCTAAAAAACTGTCCCCTGTGAGCCAGGCTTGCCAAAATCGTGGAGAAAGTAAAAATACCCATAATACCAGCAGTGCAAAACGCCCATCTCTCCAATAAGACTTCACACTGAAAAATAAAATAAATAGCCAAAACACATTTTGATAAGCACTACTTCCGAGAATTGTGAAGGGAACTGCCAACAACAATGCACCAGGAAGTGAAGTAATAGGGAGCCCTTGATACCCCTTAAGGTAATAAGGATATCGTCCACTCAGAAATTCAGCAATTGCAATATTTTGTTCATCATCCCGGTCACCTCCACCACCTATTATTCCAGCATCAGCAAGTGGGTAAAATATACAAAATGCCAGAAGAATTCCTGAAAATGTGATTACCACTAACCAAAAAATTGGTTGTCCCTTGATTGAGAAAAACTTTGGAACAATATACCGATAACTGATCAGCAGTGACAAAAACGATACACCTATGTAGACAATCACCCAAAAGTTATTTGTATATTTTTGAACATGACCAATGGAAGGAAGAATCAGACAAACAAACAATCCACTAAATGCTAATGTTTGTTGAGAGGCACGATTGATATGCATAATAAATAGGAGGAGGGCTTATCGGAACTGTTTAAAACACCACACAATTTTTTTCATAAGCAAGAAATACGAAAGGGTTAATTCGTACCTAATTTCCATTTTAAATAACCCAATATCCGATAGATAGTCACACTTAAATAAACCTTCGCTTGATATAAATTTCCACGAAGAAAAAAATATCCTGCTCCAAGGAGAGAACGAAAGTTTTTTTCAAAGACTTTATGCAACAAATGATGTTTAGCATAACAAGCCCCATCACCCAGCGCATAGGAACAAAACTTTCGTCTGACCACTTGATAATTTGATGAATTTGCCAAATCAATAGGAGGATGCACCATGGTAGGCGAACTTAAATACATTAAATGTTGATGTTCACAGATTCCACGCAAGACTAAGTCTACGTCTTCAGCCGAATAAAAAGGCGTACCAGGCCCCAAATCAGGATCAAAATTCCCCACCTGATTGAAAAAAGCTCGATGGATACAAAAAGCCGAACCTGATGCCAAATGGCGGTTATTGATTTTAATTTTGGTATCTTTTTCTCTCATGTGACGTGAATAAATTTTCCCTTGAAAATCAACTATCTTCGTGGAGAAAAAATTATAATTAGTATAGTGGTTTATTTTTTCATTTAAGGTTGAAAAAAAATTATCACCAAACTGAGCATCGTCATCTGAAAAAAACAACCATTCACCTTTAGAATATTTAATTCCTGTATTTCTGGCAATACTCGCCCCATATGGAGGAATCATAATTTCTTTCACCATAGGATATTGCAACAATCTTTCAGGTAGTTTTTCTCCTTGATTCACAATAATCACCTCCAGTGGCAAAATACCTTGCTTAATAATAGACTCCAGGCACTGTTCTACTAAATTAACTTTACCCAAAGAGCATATTACAATGGATAAGTTCATACTTTTCGGATCAAGAGGAGCAGTAGAAATATGCTTCGAAGCGTTTTCAACATCACCTTCTACATCAATAATACCACCTAAAAAATGAAGCCGCTTCGACAACATTTCAGATCGGGCAATCACGGATTCGATCATCTGTTTTTGTTGGTGATACAACTGATCCCACGTAAATTTTTGAGCATAATTGCACATTCTTTGTCTAGTCTCAGCATTATCTAGATTTTCAAAGAAATAACGGATACGCTGAGCAATTGTTTCGGGTTGTGCATCTTTTAAAATAAACTCGTTTCCCAGTTCAGCCAGGATCTCAGGAGTCCCCCCGGAATCTGTGCCAAGAACTGGAGTTCCACTGGCCAATGCTTCTACAGTGCTCAAGCCAAAACCTTCTAATGCAAGACTTGGTAGAACAAATAAATCCGCAGAGGCATAATATTTTGGTAAATCTTCCTCCGAAATAAAACCTAATAATTTGACCTTGCTTTCCAACCGTAATGAAATCACCATATCTTGTAATGTTTCCATCAATGGTCCATTTCCACCAATTGCCAAATAAAAATTTTCACCACTTTGATCTAATAAATGAAAAGCGCGTATCAAATTTTCCAATCCCATCCGTTTATCCAATCGTCTTACTGTCAGCACACATGGATACTCCGTTTGTAAACCCAGTTCAGCTTTCAAAGCCTTTCGATCGGCAACAGGTTGAAAGCGTTGCGTATCAACACCACCAGGAATAATGGAAAAACGATAATCTGGTAATAGATTCAACTGATTCACCTCATGTTTCATGTAGTGACTCAAGACAACAATGCGATCAGCCTTATTGACAGTATACCTATCAATCGCAGCACGTAGTTTATATTGTGCAGGAACCTTATTCTTGATTCCCCCCAAGTCTTTAAACATCGCTTCTCTATGCCAAGGGCCATGAAAATAGAAAATGAATGGTTTATTCCATTGATAAGCTATTTGTGAAGTGACATAGCCTAGATAGGCATGATGGGCAATCAGACAATCATACTGAGAAGCTGCTAATAGTTGTTTAATTTTGCTTCTTGCCTGTAACAAAGTAATTGGATAAGTCCAAATTTTTGAGGATGCCTGCAAACGATACACATGTTGGTTATAAGCAATTTGTTCTACTGGTAATTGTTCATCTTTTGAACGGGTAATGACATCAATATGCACACCATCTCTTATCAAACGTTTATTCAGTTCATGAACAACGATAGAAGCCCCACCCACCTGATCTGGATAGAAAAAATCAGCAGTAACCAATATCCGAAAATTTTTCATTTTATTTCCTCATAAAGACACTTAATCATAACATTTTCCTGTCACTTAGGAAGGCGACAGAAATAACTTACACGAATTTGCGCAGGATTTTTTTCGATTTTTAAGGCGATGGATCATCTGCGTAGTCGAACTACGTAGGCGATGCGTCAACGCAGGAAATCGGAATAAAAGACAAGTAAATGTGTAAGTTATCTTTGGAACATTCCTTATTGGAAGATCGTCAAGGTTTTCTGCTCCCATTGATCAGAGGAAAATTCATCTTCAACTCTTTGCCTGGCACTCTTTCCCATCTGTTGAAGTAATTGAAAATCGTTTTTGAATTCCATGATCGCAGATCGCAACAATTCAATATTACCCGGAGGGACTAACCTGCCATCAATTCCATCCCTCACTAATTCCTGAATTGCTGGTATATTACTGGCAAGAATGGGTTTCCCCATCCCCATTCCCTCCAAGATGGATAAGGGGCAATTTTCCTGATAGCTTGGTAAAGCAATAACATCCGCTTTACTAATTTCCATTAAGGGGTTCTCCAAATACCCAAGAAACTGGACTTTATCTTCCATTTGATGACTTTTACAATACTCATGCAACTGATCACAATCTCCGCCTCCTGCAAAGAGCAAAGTCACTCCCTCAATTCCCACACAAGCCTCTATCAAGTCCTGTTGACCTTTGTACTTATCAATTCGTGCTGGCATCAGAATACGCAGAGTATTTCCATCCATAGACACAGCCGGAATCGTCTCTACAAAACCTTCTAACGGAGTATTGTGCACAACTTTCAGACGATTGGCCTGAGCACCATAGGCCATCATGGCCTTTTTTAGAGTTAGTGAAACACATATGGTTTGCTGAATCCGATTTGCATACCAACCCGTCAATTTGTTTCTAATTTTGTTGACCCAATAATTTTGGGGATAATAAACTCCGTGGGTCGTAGCAGTAATTTTGGAAACAAATAGATACAAAAAAGGAATTAGCAGTAATGTCCTTGCCCCATTCAAATGTATGTGATGAATGCCCTCTTTGGTAATGGTAATTAAAATCAAAAATACTGCTTTGAGATACAAAAAAAGAAAATTTTCGTGGCTAAAAAAAATGCCTCGAATGGAGCTTTCTCCTAATTTTTCAATGACTTGGGTATTAGAAATAATAATTATCTCAAAGCCCTGTTTTTTCAACAGAGTTGCCAACTGCAGTAAATAAGCCTGAGCGCCACCATATCCATAAAATGACAGCTCAACCAACAAAATTTTTTTCATTTCTATTCATTATAAATACTTACTTGCCCAAATTTGGAATACAATTAACGCCCAAATGTGAGAACCATAATTTTGAGTCCCTTCCTGATGTTGTTTTAAAATCTTCATGACAGTGGCCTCCGAAAAGAAGCCCCGCTTTCTACTAGACGAATCCAGTAAAATTTCTTCTGCATAAGATTTTAAATGGCCTTTAAACCAATCATCGACAGGGATACTGAACCCACGCTTTTCTTTGCGTTGTTTAATTTGAGGAGGCAATATATTCGTCATGGATTGTTTTAAAATATATTTAGAAACCGTAGATTTTTTGAACATAGAGGTCAAAATCCCAGAGGGGAGTTTCCACTGCGCAGGAACACGGGCAGCAAATTCGATAAGTCTATAGTCCAAAAACGGTACTCGTACTTCCAGTGAATTGGCCATCGACATACGATCCACCTTGGTGAGAAGATCTCCAGGAAGATAAGTTCTTAAATCCGCATAAAGGGTTTTATCCAATGGATGGCTTGCTTGATTATGATCAAACGCCTTTTGGATTACTGGGAAAGTGTCCGACACCATACAACTATGCTCATAGAGAGATTGTTTCAGGTCAAAGGAGAACAAACTCATCAATTTTTGATAACCAGTTCCTGGTGATAATAAGGAAATATCATTAGCAATACTCAACTGCCGTAAATACCGATGCCATCTACTTTTCAAGCACGCATTGATTTGAGGATCAGGAAAAATTCTTGCAAAGCAGTATCTCCTTAGAAAGTCTGGAAAAGCATTTCGAAATTGCTCCACCTGCATATTACGGATGTGCCAGACATACCCTCCAAATAATTCGTCTCCTCCTTCGCCAGAAAGAGCAACTGTTAATTTCTGACGTGCAATTTTTGAGACATAATAAGTTGGGATAATTGAAGGATCGGCAAATGGTTCATCTAAATAACCAATTAAAACGGGTAGCAAATCTTGAATCTGCTCTGGAACCACTTCAAATTCATGATGTTCTGTATTGTACTTCTGAGCGACAAGACGGGCATACGGCAACTCATTAAATTTTCCTGTTCCTCCACTAATCGAAAATGTTTTGATTCTTTCAGCAGACACCTGAGCCATCAATCCAGTCACAGAACTGGAATCAATACCCCCACTCAGAAATACACCTAAAGGGACTTCACTCATCAATCTAATACGAACTGAGTCTTGCAACAGTTCATACAACTCTTCTGCATATTCATCTTCTCTGCGCGGGGTTTCTTCAATATACGGCACATCCCAGTATCGTTTTAAGCACATCTCTCCATTTTCAATCGTGAGAGTGTGAGCTGGGGGCAACTTTTTGATTCCTTGAAATATTGTATACGGCTCAGGGATATACATATAGGAAAAATATGCATCAAAAGCTTTATAATCCACTTTCCGTTCGATAGTAGAATCCTGGAGAATGGACTTGATTTCAGAACCAAATAGAATCTTTTGGTGATCCATATAATAGAAAAGGGGCTTAATACCAACTCTATCCCTGGCCAAAAATAACAATTGCTTTTTTTCATCCCAAATGGCAAAGGCAAACATGCCATTCAGCTTCTTTGGACAACCTTCCCCATATTCTTCATAACAATGTAGAATCACTTCTGTATCACTAAGGGTTGTAAAAATATGTCCTTTTTTTTCAAGCTCCTGTCTCAATTGAAGGTAATTATAAATTTCTCCATTGAAAATGATATGACATGTACCATCTTCATTACTGATCGGCTGATGCCCACCAGACAGATCAATGATACTCAAACGACGGTGCCCTAAGCCAACATTTTGCTTTATTAAAAAACCCCGATCATCCGGTCCTCGGTGAGCCTGTATATCTGTCATGTCCTCTAGGAGATCAACAGAAACCAACTTTTGCCGATCAAAAAATAAAATTCCAGCAATACCACACATAATCCGACTTTAAATCCACATCTTTAATTCGTTGGTCTCTATTTCCTAACTCGGCATAGCCGAAATCAAAAAGATTGCCACAGATACGGAAGGCTGTCCCCCACAGAAGACACAGAGAAATATTTTCAAAAATGAAGTATAGGCAAAGCGTAGCAATAACACAAGTCTTCGGTCCGTATTCAACTTGTTAGATATATATATCTATGTTATATAGATGGATTTTACTGTATTTAGATTATTATTTGATTGAAAAATAATGAATTTTACCTGCCCCTGTTGTTCCACCCCCTTGGTAGAAAAAAGCACCGAATCATCAAAAGAATTATCATGTGATTCTTGTCAAACAAAATATCCAATTATCCAAGGCATTCCCCGTTTTGTAGCATCAGATTTATACACCACAAATTTCAGTTTTGAATGGAAAATCCATCAAAAAACACAGATAGACAATGATCAACGTCGATATTCTACAGAAAACTTTTATCTTCGTTTTGGCTCTTCTCCCGAAACATTTCAGGGAAAGCGAGTTTTAGACGTTGGTATTGGGACCGGTAGATATGCTGATGTCGCTTTACGTGCAGGTGCAGAAGTATGGGGAATCGATTTAAGTTATGCAGTAGAAGTGGCACAAAGGAATTTATCCCATTTTCCCAACTTGCACCTGGCTCAGGCAGATGTCTTTCATCTACCTTTCCCTCCAGAATCATTTGATATTATTTACAGTTTTGGAGTGTTGCACCATACACCAGACCCTCGAAAAGCCTTCGATGGTTTGATAAAGCTGTTAAAACCGAATGGTCTCATTTGCATTACAGTTTACCCAGATTATGGCATGTACCATACTTCTCAATATTTGCGGAAACTGACGACACGCTTACCTAATACAGTGTTATATACTTTAACGACCTGTATCACTCTGGCATTTTATTATCCTTACCGTTATTTAGGCTTTAGGCATGGTTTTCTTGGACGTGCTATGCCAATTAGTATGAGTGATTCTTTAAAAGAAGCAATTTTAGATACCTATGACTGTTATTCCCCTAAATATCAATTCACCTATGGTGTTCACCAAGTCTTTGAGTGGTTCAAAGAGAACCATTTAAAAGATATTGAAGCCCGACCTCAACCTGTTACGATTCTAGGTTATAAATAATTTTGCAAACTATCCATCATCGGCAAATGGATTGACCATTTAGATGCGCATATAAAAATAATGAAACTCTTCAGATGCTTAATAAAAGGGAATGCAGGAGAATGGACTGTAGTCACAGGCTCAATTACGATAATAACAGGTGTGTTATACGGACAAATTGTTGACAATTATTTTTTAAATGACGATTTTGGACGCCTGTTATGTACTATAGATTACCAAAACAGAGGAATCTGGACTCTCTTTGTATCTCAGGGGTGTAATAGCTTATATTATCGTCCTGTTACAGACTTGTGGTTGTTATTAATAAATAACAAGGCTGGATTAGATCCACAGTGGTACTATTTATCTTCTATTCTTTTACATGTATTCTCTTCAATCACTATCTATTGGATTACTAAAAAGTTAATATCATCATCACGAGCTACCACCATTTATTGGGCACCGCTTATAGCCGCCTGGATCTTCGCGATTCATCCACGCCATGTCGAATCTATTGCTTTAATACACGATATTGAAAACATCATTTGTGGTTTTTTTTATTTTCTGGGTTTGTTCTTTTTTATCTTATATTGCAAAAGCGACAAAATAGGATACCTCTGTCTAGCCGCCCTGAGTTATTTAGCCAGTCTATTTGGCAAGGAAATGGGAGTCACCCTGCCTTTGATCTGTTTATCATACTATCTGATCTTTTGCTTCCCAATACGGAACATTCTTTCTTTATGGAGAGACAGAACCGCACAACTATCCTTTTTTTTATTTGGAGGAGTATTTCTGATTTACCTCATTATGCGCTACTATGCTTTAGAGACAATAGTAGGAGGAGCCGGTCCAACCAGTGAATTGAATTTTAGTACAATACGCATGATCAAAGTAGCAATCCAGTCCATTGCAGCAATGATAATACCCAATGACCTGCCAGGCTTAAAGACACTACACCAGTTTTTCCAAGTAAACATTACTCTATTCATCTTATCTGCAATGGCTATCGGGACCATTGTCCTCTGGAAACTACGAAATGTTAAATCTCCAATATTTTGGTTTGGTATTGCTTGGAGCATCATTTCACTGTTGCCCATTCTCAATAATGGCATTAGTGTTCACGAATTGACTGGAGGACGATACCTTTATCCTGTTTTAGGAGGATTTGCTCTGTCTACAACAGTTCTACTGGGTCAGATTCAATATAAACCCCTGTTCATACTGGCTGCCAGCATGGTATTGATCATTTTCTCCCTCTGTACATACCATAATAACTCCATGATGACTGTCGTATCTGGCATTTCAGAAAAGTTTTTAAAAGGAATGGGTAGCGTCATGCAACAAGTATCTGGAGAAAAGGTGGTCGTATTAGTCCCTGGATTTTATAAAGGATTATATATGATTCCTGGCGCCTTTCGACCAGGGATGCTTTTAGTATATGGACAAAGAGCCAAGGAATTTTTAGAGCACACGGATCTTACCGAGTTAGTCTTATTAATCAAAAAACCTGGTACAGTAAATGTGAATATTACCAATAATACCAAAACACAGATTAATATCTCTTTACCCAATTCCGTGAGTTTCTTACAAGGAAATGATTTTAAGGTTGGAGAAAATGTAAAATTCGATAATACACGAATTATTAATAATTGGGGGTTAATTGCTGCTCAAAAAGCCCAATTGAACAAACCCATTCATGCCGTCATAATACCAGATCTGAGTATGAGAGATTCTAAACACATGATTATCCACAGAACTGAAAACATAAAGGACCATACGCCCTACATAAACAGCTTAAGAAACCAAAAATAATATGTTATCACAACAATTAACTCATCGTACACTAATACGCTATGACGAACATATCGGACATCGCTTTGTCAGTAATTTGACTATGAGAATGCCTTATAGTGAAAACCCTTATTTTATCAAAACCAACACACAAGGATTTCGAGCAAATTTTGATTATGGAAAGAAAAAAGCGAAAGATGAAATCAGGGTCGTATTTTTAGGGGATTCCTTTACAGCAGGAGACGGCGTTGCCAATGAAAAACGTTTTTCTGATTTAGTTGCACAAAAATATGATATCCAAAGTTACAATTTTGGTTTGTCTGGTTCTGGAGTAGACCAGCAATATTTAATTTATAAAAATATAGCTCATCACTATGAGCATGATATGCTAGTCATTTCTCCTCATATCTGTGACATCACGCGCAATCAGATGAGAAGCCGAACGTCCATTGAGAGGAAAACAAGAAATAAAATTCTAGTTCCTAAACCTTATTTTACTTTAGACAATGATCAACTGGCCCTGCATAACGTCCCTGTACCTAAGGATAGACAGGTAATTCAAGAAGACCCATACAAAGAAGTGTTGTTTCTGCCACCTCCATACTTGAGAAAACTGTTTCACCAGTTTATTCCCAAAACACTCAAAGAAAATCTACTGAAAATTCAATATAAAAACTCAATCCGTGGCTACAAAAACAGTACTAATCCAGATTGGCTGTTAATGAAAAAATTGATTGAAGCAATCATTCAAGCTGCTGGTGACATTCCAATTATACTATCCCCCTTACCTTACCATCGGGTTTTAATGAACCCGAATTATCAAGCAGGATTTCTGAAAATTGCAGAACAATTTCCTAATGTTCATTATATAGATATCTTAGAAAAATTTAAGACCATTTCCGACACTGACAAACTATTCTATCATAGAGACGGCCACTACTCAGAATATGGACATCAAGTTGTGGCAGAAGCACTCATTGAGGCAATCGGCAATAATCATTTATTAAAAAAGACAGAAAAACAAATTCCAAAGAATATTCCTGTCAAAAAAGCAACCTACATATTGGGTATTTCCGCATTTTATCACGACTCGGCGTGTGCCTTGATCAAAAATGGAAAAATAATCGCAGCAGCACAAGAAGAACGTTTCAGCAGAATTAAGAATGATCCTCAGTTTCCCTATCAAGCGATTAACTATTGCTTAGAAGAAGCAAAAATCCACGTCCATGATCTGGATGCCATTGCTTATTATGATCATCCTTATCTAACTTTTGAAAGAATTATTGCTTCTCAGCTACGTATTTATCCAGAAGGAAAAGCACTTTGGCAGGAAATTTTGCCTCGGTGGGCCCACGTCAAACTGCATATTCCTGCGATCATACACGATCAACTGAATTACTCAAAAAATGTTTATTTGCTCAACCACCATCTTTCTCATGCCTCCAGTGCTTATTATGCCTCTCCTTATGAAGAAGCCGCAATCTTAACGATTGATGGTGTAGGAGAATGGGCTACTGCAACAATTGGCTATGGGAAAAACACAAATGTAAAAATCATCAAAGAAATGATCTATCCAAACTCCGTAGGGCTCTTGTACTCTGCATTTACCTACTATTGTGGCTTTCAAGTCAATGAAGGGGAATATAAGCTAATGGGATTGGCTCCCTATGGAGAACCCAAGTATGCTGACTTGATTAAAGAAAATATTGTCACAATTCATGAGGATGGATCGATCACACTTCATTTGGAATATTTTGGTTTCCAACAGAGTATGCGTATGGTTAGTGGCAAATTCGAAGAGTTATTGGGAGGACCAGCACGAAAAAAAGAGGAGACTATTACTCGCAGGATCATGGATATTGCCAAATCAATCCAGGTTGTTACAGAAGAAATTATTATCAAAATGGCTCGGCATGCAAAACAAATAACAGGTGCCTCTTATTTATGCCTGGCGGGAGGAGTCGCCCTGAATTGTGTAGCAAATGGTAAATTGTTGAGAGAGGGTATCTTTGCAGACTTATGGATACAACCTGCAGCAGGTGATGCGGGAGGAGCTCTGGGAGCCGCAATGTACCTTTATTACTCAAAGTTCGCCCAAACAAACGAAAGAAAGCCAACAAATCCCCCCTTACAACAGGGGTCTTACTTAGGGGTCTCTTACACCGACGAAGAAATATTAGCATTTCTCGAATCTTATGATTATCATTTTACGAAGTTAGAACCATCTGTAAGAAACACAGTTGTCGCTCAATACCTTTCAGAAGGTAAAATTGTTGGCCATTTTTCAGGCAGATGTGAATTTGGACCAAGAGCACTCGGGGCACGATCTATTTTGGGTGACCCTCGGGATGAAAAAGCACAATCAACCCTAAACTTAAAAATTAAATTCAGAGAATCATTTCGCCCTTTTGCTCCAACAGTTCTTGAAGAGGATATCAGCACCTATTTTGAAATAGATCGTCCCAGTCCATACATGTTACTTGTTGCCAATGTGAAAAAAGAGCGTTGTTTGGAGAATAAACCAGTCAGTGATGATATCATTCAAATAGTAAACAATAAACGCAGCGATTTACCAGCAATTACTCATGTCGATTACTCAGCAAGAATTCAATCCATTTGCAAAAAAGACAATTACCTGTACTTTGATTTAATCTCTGAGTTTAAAAAAATAACGGGCTATGGAGTCATTATTAACACTTCTTTTAATGTCAATGGGGAGCCTATCGTTTGCAGTCCAGAGGATGCTGTCCATTGCTTTATGCATACTGAAATGGATGTATTGATCATGAACAATTTTCTTCTTTTAAAAGAGAAGCAAAAGAAACCATCTGCAATTTCTCGTCAATATGACTCTCCACAACATGAAAGACCGAATAAAACTTTAATAAAATTACAGAAAAATGCAGAAAAAATATTTGAAAATCATTTTGGGAATTATCCAGATTTCAAAATGAAAAAACAGGAGGAGCGATCAACATGGCAGGAGTATAAGATTGGTAAAGAAGTAGATATGTTTGATGCAAATAGGCAACTCCGGATAGAGGACATGTTAAGTACCTGGACGATTTTTACTGACTCCCAGAAACATTCTTTAAAACCACTGATTAGTGAAATTACAAAACTATCTCATTATAAAAAAGAGGTGGTTGAACCATTCGACACAAACGTTTATGACTCAATTTATGTTATGTTCTAAAATCAATGAGGGTCGGATAATTACAGGCCTTTTCCCTTCTCCTCTCTAAGAACTTCAAGGATCGTATCTGCAACAAATTCATACCCATCTTCATTATAATGGGCTCCTGGAACACGATATGGAAAAAGGGACAGTGGATCAGGATGAGTGATCATCATTTGTTTCATGTCAATCAATGGGATTTTTAAGTCACTGATAATATTCACTACTTCATCATAGTGGTAATCCATACCAATACCTGCAAATCGAGAGCCTGCCGGGAGATAAACAAAATACAGTTTTCCATTCCACGCAAGTGCCGCATCGTTGGCCTTTTTTAAAATTTCTTTGAACAAATTTGTCTCTACAATCGCTTTTTGATCATTGATATGAAGCCCTAGCCTTCCTCGGATATTACGTAGCAAAAGAATATCAAGTGCTGTAGAAGGAAGGTACTGTCTTTTCTTTTCTTGCATCTGACTTACTAGACTATTTAATGTTTCTTCATACCTATTTGCCAAGACAACATCCACTTTTGCCTGTTTTTCCATCAACTTCTGGCTGAAAGAGACATTCAAATACCTCATCAGTATGGAGTGATTCTTTTCACGATTCAGATTATCAAAATCATTACCCTCATAGAAAAGCCAAAGTACTATTCGTGGTCTCAAAGGCTCCACATACTCTCGAAAAACCGCTAATTGATACAAAGGACCCGTTGCACTTTTACCAAAGTTGAGAGTATTTGGATAAACTTTACGCATGTGTCCAAAGATATTATCCTGAGACTGAACACAAAAGCCATGAGCAAAAGAATCCCCTATTGCAGCAATATCAATTCTTGGTGCATCATAAATTCCTTTTGGATTATGAAAACCATATTCATCATTTTCATAAATCACATAATCTCCATCATATTTCCCCTGATAAGGACAAAACACTCGGAGAGCTCCCGACATCCCACCAAACAGCATTAGTTCTTCTCCACCTACTTGTACAGAAGAACTGGGAAGAGAAAGCACGATGTTATTGTCTTTCTTTTTTAGTTCCAACATTACCTCTAAGGGAGATCTGGTATCTACAGATTTTCCCATTTTTTGAGCAGCCAACTCGACATTATTTCCCCCTGTAGTCCATACTAAAAACACTTCAACTACATAAAAGGCAAATCCTGTAGAAATGAGAGTCAATACGATATTGAGTTTATAATTTTCCCGTAACTTTAAAAGCGCTAAACAACTGAGAGCCAGTGTACTTAACACACCGTAATTATAAACAAACCCTAGCACTGTCAACTGATGGCCTATACCTACTTTGATTTTTACAATCAACACTGTCACAAAAAACAAACAAAGTGCGATCAAAGCGAGATTGGAAAATTTTTTAGCAGCATTTTGAGGCATTATATTTCATTGAAAATTGGAGATAGCGTCTTGCTTGGTATTCAGAGTTTTTCAGTGGGTATTTTTGCTTATTTGATATAATTTTTCTTTGCCTGAGCTTGAATTTGGATATAGCGTTCCTTTTTATAATCGCCTACTGATAAGCATTTTTCTATAAAACAATAGAGAATAATAAACAAATACCGGCTGCCCATTTCTTTAATTTTAAGTTTAGAGACACCTGTTTTCCGATTGGTCCAACTGTTTGGCAGAATCACGTAAGAGTATCCCCTGGTAATAGCCTTGAGGGGAAGCTCTACCGTTAGATTAAAATGATGACTGAGAAAAGGGGTCAATCCTTCTATAGTTTCGCGACGATACATTTTGAAAGCATTGGTCGTATCATTATAACGAATACCAAATAAAATCCGAATTAGTAAATTAACAATTCTGTTCAAAGCAAGTTTGAAGAGAGGGTAGTCGTAGGTTCTCCCTCCTTTGATAAACCGAGATCCAAACACGCAATCACACCCCTCCTGTAGTTTCCAGAAAAAATTAACCACATCTTGAGGATCATCAGAACTATCCGCCATCACGATTGCTACCGCATCTCCAGAATAGCTTTCCAGGCCCGCTCGCACGGCAAAACCGAAACCATTGGGGTGAAAATTATTTAAATAACGCACTTCCCCATATTGGTCACTTAGCTTTTGTAAAATAGCCTCCGTCGTATCGATACTGTGGTCATTCACCACCAAAATTTCAGAATCTATTTTTTCTTTACGAAAAGTAGAAACCAGTTTAGTTATTGTTTGTTCAATGCATCCTTCTTCATTATGAGCAGGAATCACGATAGAAAGTTTCATACTTTTCATATTCTTTTTTTGAGTCCTTCAAAAATTTCCAGAAGAATGTCATCGATATTGTATTTAAATTGCCAACCGGGATAATGTTGCTGGAATTTGGAAACATCACCAATCCACCAAATATGATCACCAATGCGGTTACTTTCATCGTAACTCCAGTTAAGAGTATTACCCGTAATCTGCTCACACTTTTCAATGGCTTCTAACATCGAACAGTTAGAAAATCGACTTCCTCCAATGTTATACACTTCTGCAATTCTTGGCTCCTGATAAAAGTACCAAAATGCATTGACCAAATCAAAACTGTGGATATTATCACGAACTTGTTTTCCTTTGTAACCATATACTCGATAGGGTTGCTCCGTAATAGTGCACTTCATCAAATAAGCTAAAAAACCATGAAGCTCGGCTCCTGCGTGTCCAGACCCTGTCAGGCATCCGCCTCGAAAAATTCCTGTTTTCATTTCAAAATACCGCCCGTACTCCTGTACTAAAACATCCGCAGCTACTTTTGAAGCACCAAATAAACTATGCTTGGTTTGATCAATGCTCATGGATTCGTCAATTCCTTTTTCATAAAAGCAATGAGACGAGTCGACTTCCCAGCGTTTTTCCAACTCTACCAAAGGCAATCGGTTTGGTGTATCCCCATAGACTTTATTCGTTGAAGTAAAGATAAAGACTGCATCGGGACAATAGCGGCGAGTCATCTCCAATAATACTAACGTCCCATTGGCATTCACTGTAAAATCCATAAAAGGGTCGTTGACAGCCCAATCATGAGAAGGTTGCGCCGCAGTATGGATAATGACTCGAATATCTTTACCGAATTTTTGGAAAATATTTTCCATGTCCTTCTCACTACGAATGTCTTGATCATAGTGCAGATACCCATCCACCTCTTTTTCCAATTGATCGCGACACCAATTTGTCGATGCTTCTTCTCCAAAAAATGTGCTGCGCATATCGTTATCAATTCCTACCACCGTCAAACCTTTGTTGGCAAAAAAACGTACGGTTTCTGATCCTATCAAACCAGCAGAACCAGTTACTAAAGCTATTTCCATATTTCCTTATGTTCAGATTATTTATAAGAGTCGTTGATTTTTCTCAATTTGGCTATATTAAGTCAGGTCGTTTTCCTACGCAAGATAAGAAAATAAGAATCCTAATGGTTCTTGTAAAATAATAAATAGCATGGTTAAACACAAAACAAGACCAGTCGTTATTATTGTGTTTTATACCATTGTACAGTTTCCAGAATTCCCTGTTCTGAAGTATACGGAGGGTGCCAATCATAATCTTGACAAAATTGTTGTGATGAAAAACGATATTCGTCAAAAAGCCGAGAAATGACTCTTTGATTTATTGGTAACTGCGCTTTAAAAGTGTTTTCCAGTATACTTCCTATTTGCCCACTCCATCGAAATAACTTTTCCGGTAACCAAAAAATTTGACTCTTTCCGCTATAAGATTGGGAAATCAAGGAATACAGTTCACCACTGGTCAAATCATTAGTGTCTGTGAGACAATAAATCTGGATAGATGGACGATTCAATTGGTCATCTTGTAAAACACGCACAATGGCATCACAAACATTTTTAACATAGACTATACTCCGTTTGCCTTTAGCCGCCGCTAACGGAAGAGAAATTCCCTTTGATGCCGATTTTAACAAAGGAAGCATATTTCCCTTGTTTCCAGGACCATACACCATCGGTAATCTTAGAATAATGCACTGTGTCTCCGATTGTTTGGAAAATAGTTCGACCAGTCTTTGCTCGGCTTCCCATTTACTCCTTCCATAGGGATCTTGAATTTCAAGATTGCTGATTTCATCAGTACCAGTTTCACTTTTTCTCCCATAACCTTCCATTGCTTTGACAGAACTAATGAAAATAAATTTTTTTAATCCGGCTTTCAGTCCCGCTTCTGCGAGCTTTATAGTGAGGTCGCAATTCAGAATACGATAAGCAGTTAGGGGATCTGAACTAGTTTCTCTCATTTGGTGAACACGAGCGGCCAAATGCACAATACTATCTGTTGATTTGAATAAGCTTTGGTCGAGTTGATAATGTCCAGTAGTTGACTCACGCTTCCAGCAAGACATTTCTATTCCCAACTTAGAGCATAAACCTACCAGGTTTTGACCTATAAAGCCTGTTGAACCAGTAATAAACAGTCCTAAATTCTTACTCATGAAGATTTTCTAAAGTTCGTCAAAAGTTGTTCATAAAGATCAACATACATTTTCCCATTTATTTCACTGGTAAAATTTTCTTCAAATCGTTTGCTTGCGTTCTTTCCATACTCTAGGATCAAATCATCATTTTGAGCAAAGGTCATTAAGGCCTCTTTCAAAGCTATAACATCTTTGGGAGGAACCACTAGTCCAGTCACATGATGTTTATTAGCATAAGAGGTTCCTGTCCCGAGCTCTGTACTGATAATTGGTTTTCCCATCATCAATGCTTCTAAAATGGTCATCCCAAATGCTTCAGATCGCTCACTAGAAGGAAAAACAATGGCTCTTGCCAATCTATAAAAAGATACAACCTCTTCATCAGGAATAAATCCCACAAAAAATACATTCTTTAAACTATATTGCTTTGTGAGCTTTTCTAGCTTTTCCCGCTCTGGTCCTATCCCAACCACAATCAAATTTTTTGGCACATCCTTCATGGCAGGAATCAAATACTGGAGTCCTTTATAATACCGCAGTACTCCAACAAATAAGAAGAAATCATCTCCAAAGCGTGCCCGAATGTTTTCTTCATACTTAGGATCAGATACCTTAAAGCGATGCTCCCCTAAAAAAAGAGAGATCGTTTGGCACTTGCTGCGGAATGGCCTCAAATCCACACTTGAATTAAGATAATTAACAGAAGTAGGTACAATCACATTAACTTTACGCAGGAAGGCGTTCATAAAAGGATCATAAAATTTCTTAAGATTTTTTTGTTTAATAATATCACTATGATATGTCACCAGAGAGGGTTTGTGAATCCAACCAGTCATTAAATAAAGAATCTCACTAAAAGGCCATGGAAAGTGAAAATGTAAAATATCTGCAGAATTGAATATGTGAGCAGCATTTCTGGCAAACTGGAAAGAAAAAGGAGTTGAGGCAACATCAATACTCAGAGGATAACGCACCACTTTTCCTTCAGAACGCTCAATTACCTGTGGCTTGGGATCAGGAGACACTGTGTAAATAATATTTTCAATTCCATATCTGGTCGTATAAGAAGCGATTTGCCGAATGACTTCTTGTAATCCTCCCTGTGTATCTGGAAAATATGTTTTGAACAGATGAGCCACTTTCATGCTTGATTTGTCTCACAAATAGATAACATAAAACTCAGAGAGCTGGTTCAATAGAAGGTTTTCTGTAATGATTATTCTGCATTAGTACTTTGGCATATTCCTCCTCCCCATAACTAATCAGTAGAGCCATACAAGTGGCAAATAAAATCATCGCACTATGAATGATAAAAACTGCCGTAAATGGTGTACTTGCTACTAACATTGTTGTGCTCAACCATCCTCCGAGAGCATAATCTCTAACTGTATCAATTTGCCTATATTTTCTCAGTAAACGATACAAAATTATTAAAAACATAGCAAAAAACATAAAACCAATGATTCCGTTTTCTATTATTTCTCGCAAAATCTGATTTTCTGTCACATTTCCAAAACTGCCAACGCCGTGACCCAAAATAGGAGCTTTTAAACTCTCTGTAATCTGATACAAGTAAGCCCTTATTCGGAACTGTACTGAAGCATCTTCCAGAGTAGTGCTTAAAAATCGATTTACTAACACAGGCAAAACAAAAGGAAGTGCTAATAATAAAGCAATACTGAATTTTAATAAAAATCGGAAATTATGGATCAACCCAAACAGAAAGATGCCAAGCAAAAAACCAATCATTTGTGATCGAGCATGGGAATAAATCAATGCCCAGAATGTCAGTAGTAGACAGATGAAAAAATATTTTCTGTATTGAACATGCTTCAAATACAAGCCAAACAATAAACCGAACATGATTTGCAAAAAAGTACCAAATTTTTCGTGACCAAAGACGGTCCCTTTGATCAAATTGCCAACATAAGTTGGATCTCCAAAACCATGCTGTTTATGAAGAAAGAGGATAAAGGACATATCTTTAAGCATGCCAGAAGTAAAATAAGCACCACCAACATACACTTCATACAGACTGACACTAATATTCACAAAAAAGCAAAACAAGGTCACATATAAAAAATGAACCCTCAACCTTGGTTTTCTGGCACACAAATTTATTATCATCAAAAATAATATCAAATACTCGGTTTTCTTGAGAACATTTAGCCACCCGATGATAATATTCCTGGGATCGTAGAATTGCTGTATACTGAGGTTGATAACATTATAGCCAATCCAAATTATGAAAAATATATAGATTTTTTTGTCAACATAAAATGTATAATTTTGTGTGAAAAACCTTCGAACACATTCTGTACAAACTAAAAGAAAAATTAGCAAATCTTCTGGACGAACCGCATAAGATCCCAATCTCTCAAAAGGAGATGGGATACAGAATGTAGATATCAGAATTGTGGCAACTAAATAAGATTGGATACGTATCACGCCTTTCTCCTAGTTTTTAAACTCTGGACACATCCAATTTTTTCCTAATGACCTCCCGTAAACACTTTCAAAACTGCCGGATTTTCCCGGTAACTCCAGCGATTGTAACCCTGTGCTTGCGTTAGTTGACCTGGAGGTAATATATCTTTTGGAAAAACTCGTTTACTCAAATTCCAAATGATTATCGATTCTTCTATTTTCTGTACATCATATTTGACCCCATTTTTTTGAAAGTAATCTAAAGAAAAGCTTGCTGGCAAAATATAGAATACTTCTTTTGCTTGATCGACAATTTGTGAATACCAAGGAATTTTGTCCGTAAAATCGGGGCCAATTTGAGGAGAGATTTTTATTTTCCCTCTGCTGAGGAAAGCGGCATAACTCTGCAATGCATAAGAGCCGTAGCCGTGGGTCAATTGATTTTTTTCAAGAAATGCATAGATCGAATGATTTTGATCCGGATGTCCTTTGAAAATTTCTTGTATATGTAAAATTACCAAATAAGAAATACAACAGACAATGCATGCTATCGCCAATCCTCGATTCAACTTATGACATATTGCCAGACCATCACACATCAAAATAGGAATAAAGGGGACAACTGCTGTTAAATACCTTGCAGCAGACATACTAAGAATCATAGTTCCCAAAGCACATAGATAAAAGATTCGTTTCTGATATGTAGAAAAGCCAACAGTTATCGTAGCCCCCCCCTGCCATTTAGGCAATAAAGCAACAACAGCCAAACACAATACACTGATGAAAATACTTGAAGTAATAAAATGAAAATAATAATCCCAAGTTGATACCGTTAAATAATCAGGAAAGAGATGTAATTGATAATCAGCAGGATTGTTTCCTGACAATTTATTTACAATTCCGCTTCCAATTGCCCCGATAATTCCTTGTTCTTCTACCATAGACCGAGAAATATTCAAAAATTTGGCAACCAGTATTTGATAAGAGATAAACCCATGATTCCAATTAAAATAGATCATGGGAAAATATCCTATGAAAAATCCCAAGCTCAACAGTATTTGTTCCACACGAGAAAAGGAAGTTATTGCAACAAGCAGGGCAAATCCCAAAACCCCAATAATCAGAATATTATTATATAAGGCTAAGCCACTGCAAAGACCGAGACAAACGAAAAATATTTTTTTTTTTGCTGAATAAGACAGTACCAGCAACAAGATCAATAATTCAAACACGATGAGGGAACCAAAACTGTATCCCAATAAACTGGTTTGCAGGACAAAAGAAGGAGGACATATTGCAAAAAAACTAAAGGCAAGATAAGACCACTTCTCAGTAAGAATGATTCGGTATAGCCAATAGGCCAAGCCTAAACTGAAGACAGAAAGCAAGAAATAAAACAGTTTGACGGTAAAAACCATATCTCCCAAAGCCAGCATCAACAGAGCAAGAGGGTACTGCTCCACTGCACCAACATAGGGCAGTTGTAGATGTACAATAGGAAAGAAGTTACCAATCGTAATCTGTTGTGCTAAAAAAGCTTGAGGAGCCTCATCATAATGTAAAAAAGGAATGACTTTGATCAGATACAAACCTCGTAAAAATACTCCTGCGCAGAAAATCAAAAGTGGTAAGCATTTCGACCACTTGTTAAAAGGGACTTTAAGGACTGATGTCATAAAATTTTTTTATCAAGGCCGATGCAAGAACGTGATGTCCCATTTTGTCCAAATGGACTTCATCATGGTATAATAAAGGGTGCTTTGATTTTTGATGAAGTGCGGTCAGTGGAACAAATATTTCGAAACCCGCTCCTTCAATCAGCCTTTTAAACCTTTCAAATTCAACATCGTTATATTGATTTGACATTACAGCTACGGAAGGAGGAATAATCAGAAAAGACACCCTCGGCACCGATTGTTTAGCCAACTCTGCAATTTGAAGATATGTCTTCATCCCATTGATTTTAAAAGTATCATCAATATCATACCCTCCCGTATACTCCCCTCTCAATCTCCAAGTTAAATGATTGATTACTTCTTCCCAGGCCAATTTGGGAGGACGTTTGCTATGAAAGTAAGGCAATCCTGCTATACTATATTTAGGACGGTATATGTCATGAACAGGAAGAACAACAATAAAGTGATCCGCTTCAAAAAAACCGTATTTTTGTAAATAACCTAACTTGTGGCGAGGTCCCCAGGCATTCGCAGCCATTGTTAACACTTCAACTTTGGATGGAGAAGAAGTTAGTTTTTTCAAATTTTGATTCATCAAATTTTTGAATCTCTCTGAAAACATCTCGTGTTGATCAATGTAACTACCTGCATATAAGGTGGAATCTCCAATCATGAAAACCCGATAGACATTCGATGGTTTTGCCTTCGAGACCTCATCACTGCGCATACCAAAACTATTAATAAAAATTTTGTTGCCACGTCTACTCACTTCTTGATTTGGTTGTGGCATGTATCCAATTTGAGGAGGATTGATGTATAAAATCGGAGTACCATACCCATAAAACCGCAGTAGTCCTTCTCCAACCACTAGAACAAAAATGATGACCATCATTTGTAAAATAATTAACTTCAGTAGGCTACTTTTCTTTCCAAAAGGCTCTTGAGAGTAAGGAACCACTACCTGTGAAACTTCGGAGATTTCTGTCCTCAAGAACCAATAACTTGACTGATTCCTGGTCTTTTGCATCCGATCTTCCTCAAAAAAGAAAGCTTGTAATCGTAATATAGGAAACACCACCCACAGAAATGGTAAAAACAACAAATGAGTTAAAATGACTGATAACCCATGACCTAATTGGACAAAAAGAGTATTGATTTTTTGAAAAAGCTTGGGAGCACACAGGCCAATCAATGTAATAGAGCTTCCAACGCTGATAACAACAATCGTCATGACACTCCAACCTACCCAATAAAAAATACCAGCAATACAAAGTGAAATTATGAAATTTATGATTAATGGGCCTTTTGAGTATTTTATATGATTGACTTGTACTGAACGATCAACTGAGAAGTTGAACCACTGATAATCGGGGAGGGACATGCTTTGTACGAAGAAATAATTAAAATAATGTATAAATAAAAGGAGCGGAAACTTGAGCAGCAACAATGATCAAAGAAAAGCACATCATCAGGATAATAATCACGACCAATCCCAAGGATTGATTTTTCATAGCAAATCGGATCAGATGATAAATTAAAATGGGCACATACCAAAAGCGAAACATATTACTCTTTCTCAATCGAGTACAAACTCTTGTTGCCAATCACTGCTCTCTTCCCATACCGGTTGATGCTTCTTGGTGAGAAGACAATGATTCAGCACCAAATAATCCATTTCTGTTCTCATAAAGCACTGATATGCATCTTCTGGAGTACAAACAATGGGTTCCCCACGAACATTAAAAGAAGTGTTAATGATAATACCATATCCCGTCAATTCTTTAAACTTGGTGATAATGGAATAGTAATCTGGATTCGTAATCGGAGAAACGCTTTGAATTCTTGCAGAATAATCAACATGGGTTATTGCAGGAAGGTCAGAACGTTTTTGATTAACCCAACCGATCAAATCCGTTTTAGGAACTTGTTGTACAGACAAGCACCGATCGGCTTTAACAGAAGCAACCAATAACATATAGGGAGAAATACCGTCCATTTCAAAATACTCACTCACATCCTCTTCTAAGCAGGAAGGGGCAAAAGGCCGAAATGATTCACGGTATTTGATTTTAAGGTTCATAATGGATTGCATTTTCTCAGAGCGCGCATCACCAATAATCGAACGATTTCCCAAAGCACGCGGTCCATATTCCATGCGCCCTTGCAACAAACCAATTACTTTTTCCTGGCTAATCAACTCTGCAATCCTCTGATGCAATTGTTCCTTTTTTTCAAAAGACTCATAAGGATACTGGCATTGATTTAAGTATGTTTCTATTTGATCCTTACTAAAAGAGGGACCTAAATAAGCTCCATACATCGCATCCTTAGGTTGTGGAAACCTGTTATTTTTGAATATATGATAATAAATGTAAAAAGCAGCACCGAGTGCACCGCCTGCATCTCCAGAAGCAGGTTGAACCCATATATTATCACAGATATTTTTCCTTAATAGTTTCCCATTCGAGACGCAGTTCAAGGCAACCCCCCCAGCCAGACAAAGGTTTCTGATTCCCGTGAGATTAGTTCCATACCGGCAAATTTTTTCTACAACTTCCTCTGTTACCACTTGGATGGAGCAAGCCAAATCCATTTCACGTTTTGTGATCGAAGATTCTGGGGTTCGTGGTGCCCCTCCAAATAATTGATGAAACTTCTCATTTGTCATTTGGAGTGTTGTTAAATAACCCAGATGTTCTAAATTCAAGCGAAATGAACCATCTGGTTTAATCTCGATCAATTCGTCTTTGATCTTCTCTACATATTTTGGTTCACCATAAGGGGCTAATCCCATTAGTTTGTATTCTCCTGAATTTACCTTAAAGCCTGTATAATAAGTGAATGCTGAATAAAGTAAACCCAGTGAATGTGGAAAATGGATTTCCGAAATCGTAGTTAAATTATTGGCCTTGCCATGACTAACAGAAGTCGTTGTCCACTCTCCTACTCCATCTAAGGTAATCACAACAGCTTCTTCAAATGGAGAAGGGAAAAATGCACTGGCCGCATGGGAATGATGGTGTTCACTAAATAATAATTGATAATTTGAACGAAGGCCGCACTTTTTTAAATTATGCTTAATTTCTGCAGGAATGAATAATTTATTTTTAACCCAAATCGGAATTGCACTTAAAAATGATTCTCTTCCCCAAGGAGCATTGGCAATATAAGTATGCAACAGCCGAGAAAATTTTGTAATTGGCTTTTCGTAGAAGACCACATAATCGACGACACTTGAGCCTAACTCACTCAGA
>JANQHV010000542.1 GCA_028282505.1 SAR324 cluster bacterium
GATATTATTTAACAGAACATGTCATACCGGACTTGATCCGGTATCTAGAAAACGTGTGTAAGCTCCTAGATTCCGGGTCAAGCCCGGAATGACAAAAAAAGTTGCACATGACGTTATAATTGGCATACTAAAAGAGTACATTATGAAGACAGTATTATAAAATCTCCATCCACCAAAAAAGAAATAGAGAATTTGTGCGAAGAGATTGATGCCAAATAACCCAATACAAATTAAATACGCACCTGAATTTAAAAAAAAAATTTTAATTCTATGGTGTTCCTTATTCTTGTCGGGGTGCAATTACTTGTTCTACTATCCCAGTAAAAATATTTTTTCCACTCCCGATCAATATTATCTATCCTATGAAAATGTCGAATTTGAGAGCAGCGATGGAACTTTGCTAACAGGCTGGTTCATTCCCGCCATCAATCCGAACCATGCCAAAGGCACGGTCATCCAGTTTCACGGCAATGCAGAAAATATGACAAGCCATTATCGTTCCCTGGTGTGGCTCCCTTATCACCAGTACAATTTGTTTACTTTTGATTATCGGGGTTATGGTCAATCAGCAGGAGAGCCCGACCATCATGGTCCCATTCATGACTCCATTGCCGCAATTAAGTATGTGCGTCAGCGCAAGGATGTGGATTCGAACAAGCTCATTCTACTGGGGCAAAGCATTGGAGGGGCTCTTGCCATTGCGGCAGCAGCCAATACGACAAAAGATGGAATTCAAGCCATTGTTATAGAAAGTGCCTTTTCCTCCTACCGACGCATCACACGGGATAAGCTAGGGGAAGTGACCATGACATGGCCTCTGCAATGGCCATTGTCTTTGATTTTTATTCGTGATCTTTACAGTCCAGAGGATTTGGTGGAGCAACTGGCACCAATTCCCACCTTGTTCATTCATGGAACAAATGATGTGATTGTGCCTTACTACCACGGAGAAATCTTATACCAGGCAGCCAAATCACCCAAATTTTTTTGGACTATTGAAGGAGGAAAACACACACAAGCCTTCACTCGACATGGCAGAATCTATCGTGACAAACTGCTGACCTTTTTAGAGAAGCATGCTCACCCACAATAATTATATGATGTCCTAATAACTGGGATAATTGCTGAAATCTTTTAACATTCAACACTTTTAATTGATAACTGGGGAGCATGCCAAAGAAATTTAAATCCTGCAAAGTATACAATTTTGCCACCAAATACTGAATTGAAACCTCACAAACGTACTTCTCGTCTATTAAGCCGTTGCCATTTTGTTTTGTCTGCTTATGGCTAAAAAACTTTTCCAGATAGTTCCACTCTAATTCCCAAAAGTTTTCCACCGTTATCCCCACACTAGCAGTCCAGAGATAAAGGAATATTCCATACTGCATATGCCTTGAATATGGCGATAAAACAAATATGATGGCGATTGGCGAAAGTAAAGATTCCAATGACTCGTCTTATCAGACTGTGTGAAAATAAGAACATGACAAATTCAACACCAGCATCTCGATTGATGATCGTCTTCGTTCCAAATCTCATCAAAGAAATAATTCTTTTTTCTGGTTTTCCTGGAACGCCATCTCCGGCTGAAATCATTAAATTATGAAAGATTTTTTGGGGTTGGATCAAACCAGGAATACAGGCAGTGAATCGCAAGCCATTCAAAATCTCAGAAATCTTGCTAGTTGACCAGAAGGCGCTAACTGAATCAGTGCAGAGTATCCCCTGGTTTAGCCCAGGAATCAATGGGTATGATCATATTTTCGGCCACCTGGAATTGTTCCTCCCCTTGCCAAGAGAGCGGGGAATACTGATTTTAAATAAGGAGTTCTATGAATCGTAAAGAATTAGTTGAGTATTTTCTCAGAATCAGAAAGTGTTCTGAAGATATTTGTAAACCGCTTGCTAATGAAGATTATGTACCTCAACCGATTATGGACGTTAGTCCGCCCAAATGGCATTTAGCTCATGTGAGTTGGTTTTTTGAGACTGTTTTGCTGAAAGTGTACAATCCTCAATACCAACCTTATCATCCTCAATATGGATTTATTTTTAATTCCTATTATGAATCTTTCGGGAAACGAGTAGAACGTCCAACGCGCGGCACCTTATCTCGTCCTACTGTTCAAGAAGTGATGGCGTACCGGTCAGCAATCAACCAGGATATGTGTGAATTAATAGAAACCCTCCCAGAGGAATCCTGGGAAACGTTCCATGATTTAGTCGTGTTGGGGTTGAATCATGAACAGCAACATCAAGAGTTACTCCTGACCGATATCAAGTACATTTATTCGCATAATCCTTTGCAACCTGCATATCTCATTACAGGTCAGTCCAAATCCGTTGTATCTTCGATATCCCGATTCCTGGAGTTTGAAGGCGGTGTGTATGAGATAGGGCATCCAGGAAATGAGTTTGGGTTTGACAATGAAATGCCTTCCCATAAAGTCTATCTAAATGATTTTAAAATTCAAAACCGCCTGGTTACCAATCGCGAGTATTTGGAGTTTATTGAAGATCAGGGCTATCAATCATTCGAATATTGGCTTTCTGATGGCTGGACCTTGTTGGAAACAGAAGGGTGGAACTCTCCTTTATTTTGGGAGCAAATCGATGGAAAATGGTTTGAGTTCACATTAGCAGGATTACAACCAGTGGAACTTGACGCTCCCGTATGCCATGTCAGTTATTATGAAGCAGAAGCTTTTGCCGAATGGACAGGCAAGCGATTACCTACTGAGCCAGAGTGGGAAATTGCCGTTCAACAATCTAAAGTGTTTCCAAATCAGGGAAACTTTATGGACTCAGGTTTTTTTCAACCTCAGCCTTTATCTGAAGAAGATACCGGGCAATCATTGATGCATCAAGCATTTGGAGATGTTTGGGAGTGGACAGGAAGCGCCTATTTGCCTTATCCTGGATATCGCAGACAGAAAGGTGCTTTGGGAGAATATAATAGCAAATTCATGATTAATCAAATGGTCCTCAAAGGAGGATCTTGTGCAACACCTCAGGATCACATTCGAACTACCTACCGTAATTTTTTCCAACCTGACAAGCGCTGGCAATTCATGGGATTACGACTGGCTGAAACTGTTTAGAAGAACCGCTACAATGAAATAGAAAGGTATTTTATGGCAACAACCTACCGAGTGCTCACCCCTAAAGATTTAGATACCAAAAGCTCTCTGCGTCAACAGTTTGCGGTGGATGTGTTGATTGGATTATCAGAATCTCCAAAAAAGTTATCCAGTAAGTATTTCTATGACAATGAAGGAAGTCAAATTTTTGCGCAAATCACCGAGCTATCAGAATATTATTTAACCCGATGCGAGCAAGAAATCTTGGAAACACACAAAGAAATCATTGCGGACTTAATAGAAGGTCAGCGGTTTAATCTAGTTGAATTAGGGGCCGGTGATGGCCGTAAAACCCGATTGTTATTGGAACACTTTCTCGATCGGCAGTTGGAGTTTCGTTACATTCCTATTGATATTTCTGAGTCTGCCATGAAAGGGTGGGTCGAATCTTTAGGAGCTGACTATCCTGAATTAGAAACACAAGGGTTGGTCTGTGAATATTTTGAAGGTTTAAAATGGTTATCTTCTTTGAGTGGCCGAAAAAATTTAATTCTATTTTTGGGATCGAATATTGGCAATTTTAATGTTTCTGAAGCTCGAACTTTTTTATATAGCTTGTGGAATGTCCTGCATCAGGGAGATTATTTATTGACAGGATTCGATTTAAAAAAAGATATTGAACTCTTGAGAAGGGCTTACAATGACTCAAAAGGAATTACTCGAAATTTTAACCTGAATTTATTAACACGGATCAATCAGGAACTGGGAGGTAATTTTGACCTATCAAAATTCCAGTACAATAGTGTTTATGATGTATTCACCGGGGCCATGGAAAGTTACCTGGTCAGTACAGAAACACAAACTGTCATGATCGAAGAATTAAGACAGTCTTTTACATTTGAAGCATGGGAGCCGATCCATACCGAATTTTCTTATAAATACCTGGAATCGGACATTACTATGCTTGCCGATCAAACAGGATTTTCAATTGTAGCCCATCTCTTTGATTCAAAACATTTTTTTGTAGACTCTATCTGGAAAGTGGAAAAACATTTGATCACGTCCGATACAACATGAAAATTTAATTTCTATCACTATTTCATAAAGGCGCTCGCTTGATTTATCTAAACAATGCAGGGACCAGTTATCCGAAACCAAAAAAAGTCATTGAAGCGATTGCTTCATTTTTTTCAATGTCTCCAGAAGTTTGGCCAACTTTACTGAAGATGGCTCATCAAGACATTGCAGCTTTTTTTGAAATTCCTGATCCCTCTCAATTCTTTTTGACCAAAGGGTGTACTGAAAGCGTGGCTTTTATTTTTTCGCATCTGAATTGGAAAGCAGGAGATGTATTGCTGACCACTGCACTAGAACACCACGCGGTCTCTCGATGGGGGGAAAAACTCAAAAACGATTTTCAGGTTGAGCATCAAATTATCCCATACGAGCAAACTTGGAATTTGGAAGAGATTGAGCGTATCTTGAAACGCCGTTCTATCAGATTAGTGAGTGTGTGCAGTGCCTCCAATGTGACGGGGGAAAGGATTCCAGTCGAAGCCATTGTCAAACTATCGCATCAACATGGCACTCTGTGCCTTGTTGATTTAGCACAGACAGCGGGAATGTTCCCATTCAGTGTACAGGAGGTTCAGCCAGACTTTTTAGTTTTTGCGGGACATAAGGCGCTTTTAGGCCCCCAAGGAGTTGGGGGAATGTATATCGCAAAAGAGACTCCAATCAGAGTAGCTGATTCATCTATTAGAAATCAGGATTCTTTGGAAAAGCCTATATTACAAGACATGCCCAATTATTGTGATCTGGGATCAGTCAACATGGCAGGAATTGTTGGGCTCCATGCAGCAGTTCAGTGGTTAAAAGACAATGACTATCTTGAGGTTTATCAGAAAATAGTTCAATTCTCTGACAAAATTCAAGAGATGTTAAGGACGAAGCCGAATGTGAAGCTCATGGGACAACATCCATCAAAAACGCCCATTGTTTCTTTTACAGTTGAAGGAGTCTCTCCTGATGAAGTAGAACGAAAGCTAAAAGAAAAATCGATTATGGTGAACGCAGGGATTCAATGTGCCCCATTTGCTCATTCTAATTTAGGAACTTCACCGGAAGGAGTGGTTCGACTTTCTCCCGGTGTCTTCATAAAGCAAGATGAGATTCAAAAAATCATTGATGTACTGGAACACTGCTTCAAGTGATTGAAAGGGTTTTGTCTCCAGGGTAAATCCTTGGGAAGTACTCATGTATTGAAGCGAATTTCGATGATTTCGTTGGGTTGGACAATATAATCGCGATCTGCAAGGCGGGCTACTCCTTTGGATTTGCACTCATTGAAATTATGGCAATTCATATAATCTTCAAAACTAACAATATCTCCTTTAATGAATCCACGCGCCAAGTCTGAGTGAATTTTCCCAGCACAAGTAATAATATCCGATTCGGTTTTGACCAACCAGGCATGTGACTCTTGAGGGCCCGAAGTATAGAAAAACATATAATTTGCTTTTTCCAACGCTTGCTCAATAATCTGATTGACATCCAGCTCTTCTTTCAGTTGGATGACTGGTTTGAAGCTGTGAGGAGCCAATTCATGAAGCATTTTTTTTTCGACATCATCAAATGTGACCTCACAAAGAGGTACTTCATTTTCCAGTTCTGCTAAACATTTCTCGACGAGTGCTTTTTCGCTATCATCAGTGGAACGTGCCAAACGGGTCTCCATTTTCTCCATATCCAGGATCAATAAATCCAGGATCTGGTCTGCAGGAATCACAATCACGTCTGATTTGACAAATTCATCACGTATCAATTCTGCGAAAAAAGGAGAAATTTTTTTGGGTTTATCCTTTTCGCTCAAGGCAATTAGTTTGTCATCCTTATATTTTATTTTTCCTTCCGGCAGGTCAATTCCGGTAAAACCTATCTTCATTACTTGCTCCTGTTGTAATTGTGATATAGCTACCCAGATAAGTTCTTTCCCAGGGGTATCTGTTTTGCTGATGGCCACTAAAATCCACTAAAAAGCTTTTTTAAGGTTTTTCGTGGAAGCCCGGTCTTTCGGTTTTGAGGCCAATCATCAGCCCACAAAATTGAGCCATAGGAAACAATTTTTCTGGGGGACTATATCGTCGATATTATTTTATTTAAAATTTAGTGTTGCTGCTTGTCCCTTCGTGGCTAAAAAATTATGCTCTATTAGTCAAACTGAACCTGGGTGGCGATGCCTCCGCCATCCCAAACATTGTCGGCAAAATTATCAAGATTCCATGTACTGATCAAAAGAAACCAGGCTTTCTGATCCACAGAATGCCATTCCCAGCTCACTCGCAATTTGGCTTCGAGCGATCTTCCATCTTTATCGCTCCTGGCGGGCGTCAAGTAATCTCTGATTTCAGAAGCATCCCCCAGATAAATTCCATACTCCCAGTTGAGATTGGGATTCCAGGGATGAACCATGACGGCATAGAGTTGCCAGGTTTCAAATGTATAATCGAAGCTTTCCTGGACATCCCTGAAGTCTCGGAGTAAATTCCGAAACCGATCATGCTGAAGACCAAGCGTGACTTGGTACTTTTCCAGGACAGGGCGAATCCAATAAAAATTCGTAGAACTGAATTGAATATGTTGCTTACGATTTTCTGTGGAATCCATTTGATCTGGGGTGAGGCGAGCCTTCTCAAAATCAAATCCTCGATAGGAGACACTCATCAGTTGATCCTCTATATCACCATAATCCAGAGCAAACTCACTGTCCTGTCCTTTATGCTTAAAGGTTAACTCCGAATCTGGGTAAAACTGTTCCAAGGCACGATCAAGCATCAAGCGAAATCTACCTTTGATTTGCTCAGTAAATTGATAGGCGCCTTCCAGTTGGTCTTCTACAGGAGTTGTCCGATAGGAGTCGTCTTCTAAATTTTTTTCATTATAATACAGATCTTGCTCTAAATGAGAAAGTTTGATGTAGTTCGATGGTTGTCCAATCGTAATGCCTGTTCCCAGGTCTCCCCAGCGTTTGTCATAGGATTGGAAGCCAAATAGAGAAAGAGAGATGTTATCCAGCAGTTTAATTTGCACATCCAATAATTGTCGAATTGGCTTACTTTGATAAAACTCTTCTACTTTTGCCTGATAACCGACTGTTAATCGTTCTGTGATGGGATATTGAAACCTCGCCTCTGTAGAAAGATAGGCAATTTCTTGAGTGAGGGTACCTTCTACAAAGCGAAAACCATTTTTGACAAAAATCCATTCTCGCTCACGCCTTTGTGTGGGCTGATAGGACTTAATATCCACAAAGTTATCCTTGGAAAAATCAGGATCTGCAATATCCCGTTGTCCATCAAATGCCCATACCTGATGGTTGAAATCCACAAAATTGGAGATCAAACCTATCCAGACACTGAGAAACAGAAACCATTTTACATCACCACACTGTAATCGGAACATATTAGAAATGAATTTGAGTATGAAGAAAAATTATGCTTCTATTATTATTCGATAAATAAAATGTTCAGTATAACACTGCTTCATGACCAATGACAAAGATATAAGACACATATGAAAAACCTTTCTACTTTTATACCGGATTTCCTTGCACGTGCTATCATGATCATCAGCACAATACTATTTTGTGTACTCCCCATTTTTACAGCAAATGCGGCCAAAGTCAAAATTGGCATTTTACTTCCCTATACGGGGACTTATGCCAAGCTGGGCACACATATTCGAGACGCATTGATGCTACGTATCGAACAAAATGGAAATACCCTGGGTGGTCGGGAAGTCGAATACATTTCTGTTGACAGCGAAATGAATGTTTCCAAATCAACAAACCGGATCAATAAATTGATTAAAAAAGACAAAGTCGATTTTCTGGTAGGGCCTGTGCATTCGGGCATTGGCATCAACATGACAAGAATTGTGACAAAAAGTGGAACCATCACCATTGTTCCCAACGCTGGTGCAAACCAGATCACAGGAAAATATTGTGCTCCCAATATTTTCCGGACTTCATTTACTAGCTGGCAACTCGCCTATCCGATGGGAGACGTGATGCGCAAGGCAGGCCACAAAAAAGTAGTGATGATGTATTGGAACTATACATTTGGCAAACAAACCAAAGAAGCATTTGTTGAATCCTTTGCTGAAAGCGGCGAAGAAGTCATTGACATGCCCACTCCCTTTCCCCAGGCTGAATTTCAATCGTACTTCACAAAAATTGCTTCCATCCAACCAGATGCTGTATTTGCCTTTTATTCAGGAGGAGGGGCTGTTCAATTTGTTAAAGACTATGCCGCAGCGGGGTTGAAAGATTCCATTCCTCTCTACAGTTCCTTTCTCACCGAGGGAACCACAAAAGCCCAAGGCGCTTCAGCAGAAGGAGTCATTTCTATCCTGCACTACTCTAGAGACCTGGACAATGAAGCCAACCGGCGTTTGAAGAAAACATTCAAAGCAAAAACCGGAGAAGAGGCAGACATCTTTGCGGTTCAGGGCTACGATACAGGGTCTTTATTAGTCCAGGCAATGGACGCTGTGAATGGAGACACCCGCAATAAAAAAGCTTTGATTCAAGCTATGGAATCATCAGTGATTGACAGTCCTCGTGGTCCATTTACTTTTTCCAAAGCACACAATCCCATTCAAACCATCTATTTGAGAAAAGTCACTAACGGAGAAAATAAGATAATCGGAGTGGCTGCAAAAAATGTAGAAGATGCTGCTGTCGGTTGTCACATGTAATACAAGAAGGATTATGGACACCACCTTTTATCTGATCCAACTCCTGAACGGTATCCAATATGGTTTTTTACTCTTTCTTGTAGCTGCTGGTCTGACTCTGGTTTTTGGAATCATGGGTATCATCAATCTGGCTCACGGTTCCTTTTACATGATTGGCGCTTATCTGGCATTTTGGCTCACTCAAGTTACTGGAAATTTTTTAATTGCCATTGTCCTGGCCACCCCCATTACTGTTGGGATTGGATATCTGGTGGAACGAATTACGTTTTCCCACCTGTATTTAAGAGGCCATCTCCATCAGGTTTTGCTCACATATGCACTGATCCTGATTTTTGATGAACTACAGTTGATTTTATGGGGAAATGACTTTCATGGAATCAATATCCCTGAATTTCTCTCCGGTTCCATTCAATTGACGGCTGTGCAAGTCTATCCAACGTATCGTCTTTTCATTTCTTTTATTTGTATTGTTCTAGCCATCATGATGTATGTGATGATTCAAAAAACCAAACTGGGCATGATAATACGAGCAGGAGCCAGTAACCGAGAAATGGTGCAAATTCTCGGTATTGATATACAACGTCTCTTTGCTATTATATTCAGCCTGGGAGTTGCTTTAGCAGCATTTGCCGGAATGCTGGCTGCTCCCATTACTTCAGTTTACCCTGGCATGGGAGAAAATATTCTGATCATTTCTTTCGTTGTTGTTGTGATTGGAGGGGTTGGATCAATCAAGGGGGCGTTTGTAGGAGCGATGTTGGTGGGACTGGTTGACATTTATGGAAAAACCCTGTTTCCAGAATTAGCCAGTGTCCTGGTTTACGGATTGATGGTCTTGATCTTACTTTGGCGTCCCCAAGGTCTTTTTGGTACCGCTTCCTGATTCTACTGTTTTCCCTTTTTTGGACAAGCATGGTTATCATCAATAGAAAATCCTTTTTCTTCTCTATCATTTTTCTGCTGCTCATCCTGTTTCCCTGGATAATCGAGGACAGTTTCTATCTTGAACAACTCACCAGAATTCTGATTCTGGGAATATTTGCCATGAGCCTGGATTTCCTGGTAGGATACACGGGTATTGTCAGCCTGGGTCATGCTGCTTTTTATGGAGTTGGGGCTTATACACTGGCCTATTCTTTTCAATCAACAGATGCAACAAATTTCTGGTACGCCCTTCCCCTCTCATTAACAGCCAGTGCATTGATAGCAACCATTATTGGCTGGTTGAGTATCCGTACTTCTGGAATTTACCTACTCATGATTACTTTGGCATTTGGCCAAATGTTCTACTTTTTTTATCTGGAATCTTCTTACTTCAATGGAAGTGATGGAATTTTTCTACTGAATAAACCAGAAATTCTGTTTGGAAGTTATAACCTGTTTGACTTAGAAAACGAGGTAAACCTTTACTTTTTTGTGTTGGGGTGGTTCATCATCGTTTTTTTGTTGTTAAAAACAATCCTAAAGACACCATTTGGCCAAGTGATTCAAGGAATTTGTGTCAATGAATCCAGGGTCCGTGCTTTGGGATATCCCACGCCAAGGTATAAGCTGATAAGTTTCGTTATTGCTGGCACCTTAGCAGGACTGGCTGGTTTTTTGGAAGCAACCCATACAGGTTTTGTCACGCCTTCCTATTCTCACTGGCACCAATCTGGAATTTTGCTGGTAATTCTCATGCTAGGAGGTGTTCGCACCTTGTATGGCCCGGTTTTGGGAGCAGCTACAATTGTATTGCTGGAAGATCTGCTGCCAGAAATCACAGACCATTGGAAATTGTTGCTCGGAATATTGATCATTCTCATTGTTCTGTTTCTGCCAAATGGGACAACTGATCTGTTTTCCCGAATCCTCTTCCGAGGTCCTATTCAAAAGGCTAATAAAGACCATGAATGATATTATTTTACGCACAGAACATTTGACAAAGCATTTTGGTGCTTTGATGGCCGTACAGGATGTGTCCCTGACACTGAAAAAAAATCTAGCACACGCTATTATTGGGCCTAATGGGGCTGGCAAAACCACTTTGCTTAATCTATTATCTGGAGAATTATATCCTGATCAGGGAACAATTCGCTACAAAGACCAAGAAATTACTAAACTGTCTCCTGATCAGATTTCTCGCCTTGGTATTGGCAGAAGTTATCAAAAAACAAATATCATTTCCTCGTTTACATGTTTTGAAAATTGCAGACTTGCTGCCCAGTCTCGGCTCATCACCTTCATGGATTTTTTTCGTCCCGTCAAAAGATTGAAGGCACTTTCCCAGCATGCAGAAAAAGCACTGGAGTTGGTGAATCTCAGTCATCAAGCTGCAACCGTTGCTCAAACCATGAGTTATGGAGAACAACGGCAATTAGAACTTGCCATGATTTTAGCAACCGAACCCGAACTTTTGCTACTGGATGAACCATTGGCAGGAATGGGAAGTCAAGAATCGGGACAGATCATTGAATTATTGCAAACTCTTGCAAAAAAACACACATTGATTTTGGTTGAGCACGATATGGACGCTGTGTTTTCCATTGCCCAACAGTTGACGGTGATGGTCAATGGAGAGATCCTGGAAACTGGAAATGTTGAACAAATCCGCCACAGCACTGCTGTTCAGGAAGCATACTTAGGGCATTATGAACCCCAGCCCCATCATTGAAATATCCAACATCCATACCTTTTATGGAAACAGCCATATTTTGCATGGAGTCAGTTTGACGATTCATGCGGGAGAAACCATTTCTCTCCTGGGAAGAAATGGGATGGGCAAGACCACACTACTACGATCCATCATGGGGTTAAACCCGCCTAAACAAGGAACCATCCACATATTTGAACAGAACATGACTCATGTGCCTGTTCAAAAAATAGCTCAGCAAGGCATTGCCTTTGTCCCAGAAAATCGTGGAGTTTTTCCCAACTTATCTGTTTTAGAAAACTTAAACATGGCTGCTGTTCCTGATGCAAATAGAAAAAAAGGGTGGAATTTGCAACGAATTTTAGATATTTTTCCACAACTTCAAAAAAGGCTGAATCACATGGGAAACCAGCTTTCTGGGGGAGAACAACAAATGGTTACAATCGGGCGTGCCTTGATGACCAATCCCAAAGTGATTTTACTGGATGAGGCGACAGAAGGGCTGGCTCCCTTAGTTCGTCAGGAAATCTGGTCGGTGATCCATTCGATCCAAGAAACTGGAATTGCGACAGTGCTTGTGGATAAAGATGTGGATGCATTATTGCATCTTGCCAATCGAAATGTCATCATGGAAAAAGGTAGAATTGTGTATCAAGGCAATTCGAAACAGTTAAAAGACAATCCAGAAATTTTGCACAAGTATCTGGGGATATAATCAGGGGGAAATGATGAAAAGCAAAATCTGTATTGGTATCGGACTGGTTTGGTCTTTTTTCTTAACCTGTCTGTTGCAAGCACAACCAATAAAAGTTGCAGTCATCGGCTCAATCACTGGAACAGCAGCGCCCGTCAATGAAGCCATGTTTGCAGGTGCACGCTTTGCGTTAGAAGAGATTAACAAACAAGGAGGATTGTTAGGACAACCTGTAGAAATACTGGAAATTGATAATTTTAGCCATTCTATTGGCTCAAAACAGGCAGCACAAATCGCTGTAGAGAAAGAAGTCACCGCAGTGATTGGCCCCATGTTCAGTTCTCATGCTATCGCGACGGCAGCTGTGTTACAAAAAGCCAAAATCCCTATGATCACGCCTTCTGGCACCAATCCTAAAATCACAGAAACGGGGGATTATATTTTTCGAGCATCTTATACAGACCATTCTCAGGGAACCATTCTAGCACAATTTGCAAGAGAAGAATTACAGGCAAAAACTGTTGTAATTTTTACTGAAGTCAGCTCCACATATAGTGTGGGGCTGTCCAAATTTTTCAAAGACGCCTTCATTGCATCACAAGGACAACTGCTGTGGGATGGAAATTATTTACAGGAAGCTAAAGATTATAAAAAAATAATACAGAAAACCATTGAGCTTCAGCCAGATGTTGTTTTTATCCCCGGTTACCAGCGTGAAGTCTCCCTCATCCTCAAGCAAGCCATTCAATTAGGATTGTCTGCCTATTTTTTAGGAGGAGATGGCTGGACTGATAAAATTTATGAATATGCTGGTCCAAAGTTGGCTGGAAGAGGCTATTATTCAAAACATTGGCATCGTCTCTCCCCGAACCCCATCAGTCAAAAATTTTTAGCAAACTACGAAGCCAAGCATGGAAAAACCACCAAAGATGTGATTCCTTTGACCTACGATGCTGTGATGCTGTTAGCCAGTGCTATCAAGCAAGCAAATAGTACCGAAAGAAGCAAGATTCGTGATGCCTTGGCAGCTACCCTTAATTTTCAAGGAGTCACTGGCACAATCTCTTTTGGACCTGAACGAAACCCCATCAAGCCCGTTGCAATCCTGAAATTTGAAAACGGTCGCTCCGTATTTCATCAATTAGTGACTCCATGAAAGCCAACCTTTCTCTTCATCAAAAGGTGAATGCCATCATCATCATTACATTTACCGCTATTGCGACAGCCATTGTTTTGATTTGGATGCCATTGCAACAAGAGCATATTCAATCCGACATGAACCAATTTACAATGGTGATGAAAACCCTCGTAGAACGGGATCACGATGCGCTGGCCAGTGAGATTTTTGATGAGCGTTATCCGGCTATTCAGCTACGTTTGCAACAAATGGTCACTATCCAAGGAATAGAACAAATCATGATTTATGATAACCAGGGTAAATGGTTGGCCGCCGTAGGAAAAGCTCCCAGTATGGAACCACTGAGTATCCAAGAAAAACAATTAGCTCAAGAAGGCATGCGTATCAATCAGGATGTGTCCGGTGAAGAGATGTTGATTTTTTATCAAAAAATTGAAGTCATTGGTGAGTTGGTTGGATTTATCCGGATAGATCATTCTTTGAAGCATGTTCAAGAAGAATTTCAAGAAGCAGTGATGCTTATCATTATTTTGTTGTTCATGATCTTTTGCATCATGCTGACTTTTTTCAATTGGATGCTTTTCCGAATTATCCTGTCTCCGATCAAGTACCTACAAAACACCATGAAGCGTATGCAAAGTGGAGAAATCGGAGAACAAATCCAAATCACAACCTATGATGAAATAGGAGAATTGTTACAGGCGTACAATCAAATGAGTATGGAGTTACAAATTCGTCAACAACAACTCGAAACACGGAGTTCTGAATTATTAGAAATAAAAGAAAAATTGGAAGAAAAAGTAGAAGAACGCACCAGCAATTTATTGCAAACTAAAAATTATCTAAATAATATCATCAACTCCATGCCTTCTCTGCTCATAGGAGTTGACACAGAAGGGAAAATTACAGAATGGAATTCCAAAGCAGAAGAAGTCACCGGCATTTCTACACAAAAAGCAGAAGGAGAAATGCTGTCTCATATTTTTCCTCCACTTTCCAATCATATGAAAATTATCCAACAGGCTCTGCTCCAAAAAACACCACATAAAATTGAAAAAATCCAAAATTTATTGGAACAGGCGAACACTTACTATGAAATGATTATCTTTCCCTTAATTGCAGATAATGTTGAAGGCGCTGTGATACGCATTGATGACATCACCATGCGCATCCAACTGGAAGAGATCATGGTACAAACAGAAAAGATGATGTCCGTCGGAGGTCTGGCAGCTGGAATGGCTCATGAGATTAATAATCCGTTGAGTGTCATTATGCAAAGTCTGCAAAACATCACCCGGCTCATTTCTCCTAAGTATCCCAAAAACCAGGAAACTGCTCAAAAATACGGCATTCAGTTGGAACAGATGGAGGCCTACTTGCAAGAGAAGCAGATTCTGACTTTGATCAAAGGAATGCAAGAAACCTCTGTCAGAGCTGCCAAAATTATTCAAGATATGCTCCAGTTCAGCCGCCAGAGCAATTCTCAAAAAACACCTGTTGACCTAGTCAAATTAATTGACACCACCATCCAACTCGCTTCTACCGACTTTGATCTGCAAAAAAATTACGATTTTCGACGAATCAAAATCATTCGAGATTTTGTCCCCAATTTACCCAAAATATTTTGTGTCATCACAGAAATTCAGCAAGTCATCTTAAATTTGCTGCGCAATGCGGCCCAGGCCATGTACGATCCTGAAAACCTGTTGGAAAATGGACCCAGTATCATCTTACGCGTGCAGCAAGAACAAGGGATGATTCGAATAGAAGTGGGCGACAATGGCCCTGGAATGGAGGAAAAGGTAAGAAAGCGTATTTTTGAACCATTTTTCACAACAAAACCAGTTGGAGTCGGTACCGGTTTGGGTTTGTCGGTTTCCTACTTCATCATTACCACAAACCATAGAGGTCAAATCAATGTAGAATCGCGTCCTGGACAAGGGACTACCTTTATTATCCATTTGCCCGTAAGATGAAGCATCTGGATTATTCAAACTGACTACGTTATTCTCCGTCATGGTATCTCCTTATACGAAGTTGCGTTTAAAAGTATACAATATGTCATCCTGACGGTACGCCGAAGCGGCTTGTCGAAGGATCTTTTTGAAATTATTGAGATTCTTCGC
>JANQHV010000543.1 GCA_028282505.1 SAR324 cluster bacterium
GCGAAGAATCTATCATATATCCGCCATTTAGAGATCCTTCGCTTCACTCAGGATGACATAAAAAACAAGATTTATGAATTCTCTAATGGGCTCTTAACGTTAGCCTCTAATATTTTTCAAGAATATGAAATCCTCATTAGAATATTTGCCAAACAGTAAACGTGAAGAACTTCAAGAAATTGTAAAAATCATCTTGGACAATTCTTCAAAAAAAACCGAAATGATTCTACTCTATGGAAGTCACGCGACCGGTAATTGGGCTGAGGAGCGTTATTCGGGAGACGATGGTATTGTCTATGAGCACAAAAGTGATTTTGATATTTTGGTTGTCACTTCTTCGGTGGAGTCATCAAAAAAATGGGTCGTTTGGAAAAGAGTCAAAAAAAAGATTCAACGTCGCAAATCAATCAGCACTTGGGTTAGTCTCATTACAATTGACATTCGAACTCTAAACAACGAACTTAAAAAAGGACGGTATTTCTATTGCGACATTAAAAAAGAAGGCATCGTCCTATATGACTCCGAAAAATGTAAGCTTGCCAAAGCGAAAGAAATGACTGCGGAAGAACTCAAAGAAGAAGCTGAAGGGCATTATAAAAAATGGTTCACAAGCGCTAGTGAGTTTTTGATCAGTTTTCGTTCAAATTTTGAGAGGAACAGTCTCAACATCGCGGCGTTTGAACTCCACCAAGTCACCGAAAGACTATTTTCGACAACGCTCCTCGTTTTTACCGGTTACAAACCCAAACTTCACGATTTAGAAAAATTGTATGGTCAAGTAATCGGCCAAAGCCAAAGTTTTATCTCCATTTTTCCGCAAACCGCAGATTTTGAGAAGCAAAACTTTGATTTGTTAAAAAGGGCTTATCGACTCACGTTACGATATGGATAAATTTGAAATCACGAGAGAACAATTGGAGTGGCTCGCGGGACGAGTTCAACTTCTCAAGGAAATGACCGAAAAGATTTGCGAAGAAAAAATAGAGAGTTTCTTGATGGGAAAATAAAGTGAATGGCGAAATCAATATAATGGAATATACCGCTTGGCTTAAAGAGCTTAAAGAAAAAGTACGCAAAGCAAGGGTAATTGCCGGAATCGTGGTAAATTCCACGCTTCTTGAACTCTATTGGGACATCGGTAAAGAAATTGTTGAAAAGCAGGAAACAGCCGCGTGGGGAGCCGCTATTATAGAAAAATTGGCCAATGATTTAAAACAAGAATTTCCCGACATAAATGGTTTTTCCCGCAGAAATCTTTACGCGATCAGGCAATGGTATTTGTTTTTTTCAAAAGAATTTTCAATTGTGCCACAGCCCGTGGCACAAATTCCGTGGGGACATAACAGACTGATAATAACAAAGATTAAAGACGTCAAGGAAGCCCTTTTTTATGCTAAATCAACCATCGAGAACAACTGGACTCGGGATACCTTGGAAAGTCAGATTGAAAACCAGTATTATTCCAGAAAAGGGGCCGCGATTACAAACTTCAGTCAGACTTTGCCCACTCCACAATCGGACTTAGCCAAAGAAACGATCAAAAACCCCTATAACTTCGACTTTCTCGGGCTTGAAGAGGACGCGCAAGAAAGAGAAATAGAACTCGAATTAACTCGACACATTACAGACTTTTTGCTGGAACTCGGAAAAGGATTCGCATTTGTCGGAAGGCAATATAAAATTGAGATAAGCGATACTGACTATTTCATTGATTTGCTTTTCTATCATCTCGATTTACGATGCTATATCGTAATAGAGTTAAAAGCGGGTAAATTTAAGCCAGAGTTTGCTGGAAAGCTTAATTTCTATCTATCTGCGGTTGATAGCCAACTGAAGAAAAACGAAGACAATCAAACAATTGGTATATTATTGTGCAAAAAGAAGGACAAAATTGAAGCAGAATATTCCCTGAGAGATATCAATAAGCCAATTGGAATAAGCGACTACAAATTGACAAACGCGATTCCTGAAAATCTAACAACAAAATTACCAACAATCGAAGAATTGGAAATTGAACTAGCAGAGAAATTGAAACCTATTGAAAGTCAACATAGCAATTTAAAAAGGTGAGTGTGAGCGTAAAGTCAGGCTAACCAGGCGCTTCACCAGACGCCCACCCCTGCGTGTTTTTAACATTTAATACAACAATAAGTTCATCCCTTTTAACTCGTTCCTCGTTGGATGGGCACAGGTGAGCTTATCGTTCGATTCAAAAATAACTCTCCAATCACACTTGTACAAAATACTGGACATAACAAATAGTTCTAACTATACTTGTACAATAAATAACACAAGTAAGGAGGGTATTATGCGAGTTGTCAATTTTAGTGAGGCTAGAAACAATTTAAAATCCGTTTTAGATCAAGTTGTAGACGATGCGGATTATACTGTAATCACTCGACGTGATTCAGAAGATGCCGTTGTTATGTCTCTAGAAACATTCAATAGCTACATGGAAACCTTTCATCTCCTCAGATCACCAGCTAACGCAGCCCATTTGATAAAATCCATTGAACAATATAAACGTGGAAATGTTCAAGAAAGAGAGTTGATAGATGAGTAGAAAACTTGCCTGGACTGATGAAGCATGGCAAGGATACCTCTATTGGCAATCCCAAGACAAAAAAACACTCAAACGAATTAATAAATTGATTGAAGATACGAAAAGGCAACCTTTTGAGGGTTTAGGAAAACCTGAACCATTGCGAGAGAATTTGTCTGGGTTTTGGTCTCGACGTATCGATGATACCAACCGTTTAGTGTATGCAGTTGATGAGAATTTTCTTACTATTATTTCATGTAGATATCACTATTAAACCAATTAGAAAGAAATCGAACAAATAGATAGAACAGATTTGTGACCCTCCGTTTTTTCCAAGAAATTGCGTTAATTTCTAAATCTTTGCCTTTTCAAAAATTTTGGTCACAAACTGCTCATCAAAAACGTTATTATAGAAGAATCAAATCAACGAATTACTTGACACTCTCATTCAAAAAATCTCCCAGTCCCAATAAGGTTTATTTCTGCCAAAATGCTCCACAGCAAAATCTAGAAAAACACGTACCTTGGCAGGTAAGTGCTGACGCTCTGGAAATATTGAGTATAGTGTTTTTGATGGCATTTGATATGAGCTCAACAAATGGGTCAAGCGTCCTGTTGACAAATCAGGCCCAGCAATAAATGTTGGAAGGCGACTGATGCCGGCACCTTGTAAGACTGCTTCGTGCAGTGCTTCACTATTATTCACCTGGTAGTTTCCTGATACCTGAACAACCTCTGGCTCCCCTGGCCCTAAAAACGTCCATTCTTTTACAGAATTCGAACGGAGCAAACAGTTATGTTCTATAAGCTGGGCAGGAGAGTTCGGTTTCCCTTTTCGCACTACATATTCTGGTGATGCACATAAGACACTGTGCAAAGGAGCAAGCTGACGAGCAATCATCGATGAATCCGGCAAATCACCCGTACGAATCGCCACATCAAACCCTCCTGCAACCAGATCTACCACTCTGTCCTCCATTATTAAATCTATATGAATGCCGGAATAGTGTTCAAGAAATTTTGGTATCAGTGGAGCAATGTGCAACCGACCAAAGGCCATAGGAGCGTGGATTCGTAAACGCCCCTGAGGTTTACTTTGCTGTTGCGTTACCATATCTTCAGCTTCCTTGGCAAAAGCCAAAGCCTTTACAGCAAGCCCATAATAACTCTTCCCTGCTTCAGTGAGACTCATTCTCCGTGTAGTTCGATGCAGTAAGCGAACACCCAACCGATTTTCGAGCTGCGTGATTCGCTTGCTGACTGCCGACTTAGAAACGCCCAACTTGCGAGCCGCTGACGAAAAACTATTGCTCTCCACTACTGTCACAAATACGGGAATTGCTTCAAAATCTTCCATTACCACCTCAATTGTTGAATTATTTTCAACATTTATTTTACTTTGACAAGGATTATCAATCAAATGAAAACAATATAAAATATTCTCTCACGATAAAACAAGATAAGACATCCCCATATGTTATCTTAAGAAAGGGCCTATTATGAATACACTAACAAGTACATTAGAATTCTGTCTCGCCACATTTCAGGGAAATAAGAAAGGTATTTTGATAATCTTCCTTGGTTTTTTGGTCGCTTGTAATTTTGCTTTAGCCAAATTTGTAGTCCTCAATGGTATTCCAGCATTTTCAGTATTCTACTATCAATTAGTGGGGGCCAGTATTTTGCTGTTGAGTTTCATTGCCATGCAAGGCCAAAAACTCAGTTTTCACTCCCATCACATTCGCTATTATGTGATAGGTGGTGTTCTGAGTGTCAGTGCACCACAGATTGTGGCCTATGCTGTACTCAAACATATTCCCAATGGTCTATTTGCTGTATTGGTGACGTTGTCACCATTGATGACTTTTGTACTGACCTCTCTATTTGAAAGGCAGTTGTTACCATTATATAGATTGATTGGCATTTTGATTGGCTTAGGAGGAGTCAGCATCGTGACAATGACTGGATTCAATACAGAAACGACATCAGTTACCTGGATATTGCTGGCCTTCAGCGTTCCAATTCTGTTGGGAATTACTAATGTGTATCGCAGTAAGGCGTTTCCAGAAGATGCCCATCCCCTGTCATTAGCGACTGGAACATTGTTATCTCAAACATTGATGTTGCTTCCAGTGCTACTGATCACCAGACAAACATATTTACCCTGGACTTTTGCTGATATGACAGACTTTGCTATTATAGCACTCGCTTGCATCACTGCACTCAGCTACATACTTACATTTGTGTTGCAACGGTTGACTGATGGAGTTGGTTTCAGTCAGGTGGGTTATTTCGTCACATTGAGTGGTGTGTTTATAGGCGCAGTCGCTTTTGACGAACCACTCGGTTTTTCACTGATTGGTTCAGTTGCATTGCTATTTTTGGGATTGACGATCACTAATGGACAACTCTCTTTTATCAAGAAGTTTAGGCGCTTTCGGGCAAAGAAAATAGAAAACGCTGAAAGCGTTTATTAAACTCCATGCAAAACCTATTGATTACTTTAATCAACTCTTTCAGAGTTGGGTATTTCAGAGATTCTTCAACCCCAGGGCGGCACTTCGTTGACCCTGGGCTAATATAAATTTTTCCTTCAGAGAAAAAAGTGCTTTTGCAAAAATTGTTCACGTAACGTGAGTTAGTATTATGTCTCCTCATTTTTAAAGTGCCTTTAAATATAAATGGAACTGGATTTTTTGAGAAGAAGGAGCATGAGAAAGAAGCATTCCCCCATGTTTTTTTAGAATCTCTTGTATATCCGTAATTTGCTTGTTCAATGTTTCTGATGAGGGAGGCAAAGGGGTGTCTAAGTGCTGTTTTTTTTCGTCGGGTCTGTTTTCGAGGGTAATCCAGATGTATTTTCCTTCGGGAATTTCTTCTCGAACAGGATGACCTTGATCGACTATGATATTTCGAGCCGTCACACTAATGACTTCCCCGGCAGGATCGACTTGCCGGAGACTTTCTAATAATTCTAAGAAGAGTTGATCTAACTGGGCCACATCCAAGGCAACAGTCCCAAGGTTTTTCTCATAATCCTCTGTCAGTGTGTACGTGGGATACATCCGGGTGAAAATTTTTCCACAAAAGGATAAAATGGCTTCAAGAGAAAATTGACGCTTTGATAACTTGCCTACCAAAGCCTGCATTTTCAGATGTTGACACAAGACTTCTGTTTCTTCAAATAATGAACTGAATTCCTGACGAAATTCCTGAGGTAACTGATCAGACACCGTTTCAACTAAGCGAAATAATTTATCCTGACAATCCTCCCAGTGCAAGGCGATCCCTCCAGCTAATGTCAGACTGCTGAGACGATAATTCTGTTGTAGTTTCTGTTCAATTTGGTGTTTATAAATCGCCATTTCTATGGTGGCAAACAATTCCCGACTTTTAAACGGTTTGACAATATAACCAAAAGGAGCTGTCATTTTTGCCCGTTCCAACATCTGTCTACTTGTGTATGAAGTCAAATAGACAATGGGAATATCATATTGTTCTCGAATCCTTTGCGCAGTTTCAATTCCATCCAACTCTTCGGTTAACATGATATCCATCAGGATTAAATCCGGTTGATATTCGGGAACGATTTCCAGGGCTTTGGTGCCTGAGTTGGCAACTTCAGATAAATACTGAGCCGTGTCTTCTATGCAATACTGAATATCCTCGGCAATGATTGCCTCATCCTCAACGATTAAAATTTTGGGTTTATCCATTTTTATTTCTCCTCAAATTGGAATTTAAAGATTGTTCCACCCATTCGTTCAATCTGGTATTCTCCTTTGATTTGTTGGATTAATATAGAAACAAGACGCAAGCCCATTGATTTACTATTTTTTATATCCAATTCCTCAGGAATACCAACTCCATTGTCTTTCAACTCCAGGTAAATTTGACGATCCGCTTGACGATACATACGGATGGCAATTTGTCCGGAGGTGGTCCCAGGAAATGCATATTTGAAAGAATTGGTTACCAACTCATTAATGATTAGACCACAGGGTATGGCATAATGAACTCCTAAACGAATTTTCTCGACTTCAACCGAAAGAGCAATCTGATCTGGCATAATACAGTAGGACATCAATAATTCACGAATTAACTCGTCCACAAATTCTGAAAAATCAATGCTGGCAATATCGTCCGATCGGTAGAGTTTTTCATGAACAATTGACATGGTTTGTATCCGTCGTTGAAGGTTGTGTACGGATTGTTCGACCCGTTCATCATCAATATGACGGAACTGCAAACGCGACAGGCTGGAAATGACCTGCATATTATTTTTTACACGATGATGAACCTCTTGCAGCAAAATTTCCTTTTCTTCAAGTGAAATTTTCAGTTTTTCTTCGGCCTGTCGACGAACGTCAATTTCTTCTTGTAGCTGGCTGTTGGTTTTTTTCAGGGCATCTGTCCGTTCTTCGACTTGTTCCTCCAGCTGGTCCTTGTACTCAATCAGTGTTTTTTCTGCTTCAACACGCCGATGGAGTTCTAATTGAAGAGCCGTATACGAAGCTTTTAAATTTTCTCTCATGGTATTCATCGCTACCACGACTTCTTCCAGTTCATCATCTTTTGATCGGCGAGACAGTTGGAGGGGGGTGTGGAGAGTTTTAGTATTCAGTTGATTGGCATATTGGGCCATCGTCCCCAAATGACGAGTCAAGATGAACTGAACAATGAAAAAGATGAAGGTGGATACTAAAAATGTTTTGACCCCTTGGGTCACCAAAATAACCAGCACCCTGTCAATCAAACGCTGATGAACTCGCTCCAGCGTGGCTACAGCGTATAAGGTGCCTAAATTGAATTCTTCTCCTTGGTGAGAAAAATTCATTGGAAACCGGTTTTCAATAATATTGTGTTTTTTGAGAGATCCTACTGAAATCCACATTCCTTCTGATGATTGGATTTCTAAATACTGCATGTCCGGCAAACGAACCAGCCCTTCAAGCAATACCCTTGCTTGTCGAGTATCGGTCATCCACACACTATTGATCAATCCCCTCAAATAACTTTCTCGTATCTGCTCCATCCGATCCTGTATCAAATTGACATCTCTCCAATATTCTAAAAACAATTGATACCCCGTCCCTATTAGCGTAATCCCCGAACTACAGATTAAGATGTAGATAATTAAACGATACGCGATGCCTTTTTTCAAAGAGACGTAGTAGTTTGGGAATTGATCGAGTAATGTCGCCATAATGTTCTCCTCGTCATTTACGAGTTGACAATGATGAGTTGAGCAGGTTTCCCTCTAAAATGCCCTCAGAACCTATTTGAAAAACCTGATTCTGCTGCAAAACCGTCTCATTGGCGTCTGTTTTGAGAAAATTTTCGTTAAATAGGCCAGCTATTCGCCTTAAATTTTCTCAAAAATCCGCTCAATGAGATCGATT
>JANQHV010000581.1 GCA_028282505.1 SAR324 cluster bacterium
ACATTCATGGTTGGTGTGCTACCTATTTCTGGGACATGCCCGTAGAAGACAATGCCTTTTTAACCCTCCGCACTGCGACAGGAAAAATTGCCCAATTGCAAGCAACCTGGACTGAATGGAAAAATATGTTTTCGCTGGAAATCACAGGAAGGGATGCGAAGTTGCACATTGAGGGGCTGGGTGGCAGTTATGGAACAGAGCGTCTGGCTTATTACCAAATGAAACCAGAAATGGGCCCTCCGGATACCACCATCTTTGAATACCCTGGGGCCGATTTTTCCTGGGATTTAGAGTTTGAGAGATTCCTGGAAGACATCAACACATCTCGTGAACCCGAACCAGGAATCCAATCCACTCAAAATGTGCTTGCTGTGATTGAAACTGTTTATCAACAAAACCATGCACCCTGGGTCAAATAACCGGAGATAGCCTCATGATCATTACTCGCAGTCCACTGCGTATTTCTCTGGGAGGGGGAGGAACGGACCTCCCCTCTTACTATCAAAGCCACAATGGATTTTTAATTGCTGCTGCTATTGACAAATATGTTTACCTGACCCTCCATCAGACCTTTATCCAGGAGTTGATTATCAAGTATTCACAAATGGAGCGAGTCCACTCCATTGACGAGGTCAAACATCCTATCATCAAAGCTGCCTTGCAACTGCTGCAAATCGAAGATCCCTATCTGGAGATTACCAGTATGGCCGATATTCCTGCAGGCACTGGACTGGGTTCCTCTGGAAGCTTCACGACAGCATTACTGAAAGCCTTGCATACCTACCAGAAAAATTTAGTGCATCCAGAGGAACTTGCTGAGCAAGCTTGCTATATAGAATTAGAAATGCTGCAAGAACCCATTGGTAAACAAGATCAATACATTGCCGCATACGGTGGACTCACTTGTTTTACCTTCAAACCTGATGGTAAAGTAGAAGCGACGCCGCTTAAAATTTCTGAAGAAACCCTTTATAACCTGGAAGACAATTTGCTGTTGTTCTTTACTGGATATTCACGTAGTGCTTCCAGTATTCTAAAAGAACAGAATGACAAGAGCAAACAAGACAATCAGGCGATGATCGACAATCTCCATTATGTCAAAGAGATGGGATTTCGTAGCCAAAAGGCATTCGAAGAAGGAAACCTTTATGAATTTGCAGCCATCATGAATGAACATTGGCATCATAAAAAAAAGCGGTCTGGTGCTATGAGCAATTCCCAAATTGATCAATGGTATGAATTGGCTATGCAAAATGGGGCTCTTGGCGGCAAGTTGATTGGAGCAGGTGGGGGTGGTTTTTTAATGTTCTATGCAGAAGATAAAATCAAATTGAGGCATGCTTTGCGGGAAGCTGGCTTGAAAGAAGTGCGCTTTCGCTTTGATTTTGAAGGATCGAAAGGAATCATCACTTCATGAATACCTCTGTTGCTATTCTGGCGGGTGGATTGGCCACCCGATTGAGACCACTCACTGAAAACCTTCCCAAATCCATGATTGAGATTCATGGAAAACCATTTTTTGAATATCAACTCACACTGCTTAAAAAACAAGGGCTTACCAACATTGTAGCTTGTGTTGGTTATCAGGGAAAACAAATTGAAAAATACTTTGGGGATGGCAGCCGCTTTGGAGTTGATCTGAAATATAGCTATGATGGAGAAACCCTCCTGGGTACTGGAGGGTCGCTGCGTCAAGCTCTACCCCTGCTCAGTGACACATTTCTCGTCATTTATGGAGACAGCTATCTGGATATCCCGTATCTTCCGGTTATTCAGCATTTTTTAGAGCAATACGAGCGCTCACCTGACCATCCTCTGGCCTTGATGACAGTTTATGAAGATGACAGTCAGCGGGAACAAAGCAATGTTTTCTTCGATGCAGGAAAAATCATAAAATATGACAAACAAGCGTATGATGCTAAAATGAAACACATTGACTGGGGACTCAGTATCTTCAGCAAACAAGCGTTTACCGCATCATCGTTTCCTCCTCGGTTTGATCTAACCGATGTATATCAACAACTGATTCCTCTCAATCAACTCATCGGCTATGAAGTGTTCGAACGCTATTACGAGATAGGTTCCCATCGTGGTTTGCAGGAATTCAAAGAATTGATGCAGAATTGAAAAGATTTGGTTTTAATGCAACAAATCATAAATTTTATCACGCAACCGGGACCAAATATCATACAATGGTTCATTGGGCAAGGCATCCCATTCCATGATTTCTAGGATATAATTGAGCACTTTCTTACGAGACAATCCCCGTTGCTTCCATCCATCATATACATCCAAAACACCACTTGACAAGTGCTTGCCGTCCAATTCACGTGACGCCAGAAATTTCAACGCACTGTCTGGGTGTTTATGGATAAAGTCCATCATGGAAGCCTCGGTAATGCGTCCCAAACCATAAACCACATCAGCTTCATCATCTTGCTTTCCATCTGCTTCCTCAGACGACAAATTGAAGTCTTCCTCTTCTTCTATCTCTAAACCAGCAACTGGGGTTGTTTTTTCTGGTGATGGGGTGATGGCTGATGTCGCGGTCGCCCTGGTAGTATCCATCTTTGCAGAAGTTGATTCTGTTTGAACAGGTGATACCCTTTCCATACCTGCTTCTGTTTCATGGACAACTGTGAATTCTCGCACCAGATTAATTGGTGGAGGAGGATTGGGAGGAATATACATGGGCTCCAAAAACAAGCCTGCACGTCGCTGCTGTTCATATTCGGTAAGTGTATCATATTCGGTACGGTCTGCAATCAATTCCAGGATATTTTGTGGAGTGACCCATTCCGGGGCAGGTTTTGAATGCTCAATAAAGCTGCGTAAACGGTTTCCTTCATATTTAGCTTCCTCAGAAATTCTTAAGGAATCAATGCGATGGTCCGATACACGCTTATATCCATATTTTTTTCGAAAAGCATTCAACAATGTTTCTACTTTATATCCTGATAAAGACATAACCCCTTTTCTTACCTGCGAAAACTCAGTTTTTTACCAGCAGCACTTCCTGTTTTTAAATAGTGACGCAGTTGGGAGTGATGTCCCAGTTGCCGGATTTCTTCAGCAATCCCTGTTTTTTCCCGTTGCAGACGCTCCTCAAGTTCTTGCTCCAATTCCAATACATCTTGTAGCCCTGTTCGAATGTATTGTAACATTTTATTTTCATGATCATTGTAATCTCTTGTATGCTCTTGATGCCAAATGGCAATGACGGTATCTGTGCGCTGCATCGCCTCAATACACTGATCTTTTTGATTCAACAAAGAATCAAATTCCACGGCATCCACCAAATGAAGTTGTTTTTGAGCCAGTTGAAAAAGTTCGGCTAATAGAGAATGTTTCTTTTCCAATAGCAAAATCAATTCTGAATCTCCAAGCTGGCGGTCACTTCCCAATACAAAACTCCGAAAAAATTTTGTTCAATAAATCATCTGCTGTTGTTTGACCAACGATTTCTCCTAAAGCTCTCAGACAACTCCCCAGATCAACGGCCAAACATTCTTCCCCCACTCCGTTTTCCAGCCCCTCCAAAGCACATTGTAGTGCGGTCAATGCTTTCTTGGCGGCTTCCTGTTGACGAAGATTGGTGATGAGAGCCTGCTCTTCCAGGGCTGTATGCCCATGCATTGCTTTCTCAAATAAAGCTTCTTTCAGTTGTTCGAGCCCTTCCTTGTATTTGGCAGAGACATAAACAGATTGAAACGACTTCAACTGGGGAAACCATGACTCTTGATGGGCTGCCAGTAAATCTTTTTTATTGAAAACAACAATTGTTTTTTCAGGATCAACTTCCTGGAGCAATTCCTCATCTTGAAGAGTAAAAGGAGAAGTACTATCCAATACCAGCAACACAACATCTGCGGCTCCCCAGGCAGTACGGCTCCTTTGCACTCCTTCATTTTCGATGAGATGATCGGTTTTTCGAATGCCAGCCGTATCGATCAAGCGAATTGCCAGCCCTTTCACCTGCATGGACTCTTCGATAATATCCCTGGTTGTCCCTGGCATATCCGTAACAATGGCACGTTGCTCTTGCAGCAAGGCATTGAGCAAACTGGACTTCCCAACATTGGGGCGTCCTATCAAAGTCACTCCCAAGCCAGAACGCATAATTTTTCCATGCTCTGCAGAGGCCAATAAATTTTCTAAATCTATCTTAGCTTGAGTCAGACGTTGGAGACAATCTTCGTGTTCTGTGAATGTTTCATCTTCCTCGGAGAAGTCAATGGTGGCTTCGAGCAAAGAAGCGACATAGAATACCTGTTCTTTGACGACATCAATGGCTTGGTACAATTTGCCCTTGAGTTGATTAACCGCCACAAAAACTCCCAGTTTGGTACGAGCGTGAACCAAATCAGAAACAGCTTCAACTTGTGTCAAATCCAGTCTGCCGTAAAAGAATGCACGTTGCGTGAATTCACCAGGTTCTGCCAAACGTAAGCCTTGCGCCAGGAGTAACTCAAGAACTGTTTGCAAGATCACAGGGCTGCCATGACATTGAATCTCAATCACATCTTCAGTGGTATAAGAGTGCGGAGCTTTCATCAAAGCAATCAACACTTCATCAACGGTCTGTTCGTGATCCTGTATCCAGCCGTGGTAAAGTCGGTGGGATTGGGCTTCTTCCAAATTCACTAAAGAACTCGAAGAATGGAAAATGGAATTAGCAGCAGCAATTGCCTTTTTTCCACTAATCCGGACCACTCCGATCCCTGATGTCCCAGGTGCTGTTGCAATTGCAGCAATGGTATCATCTAGATTCATACCTATCCTTGCTCAATGAATCGTTGTTATCGAGTTATCTGCTATAAATGATGCGTGGCACCACAAATTGTACTCGAACCATTGCCTGCTGTAAATATTTTTCCCTGCCCGCAGGCAGGGAAAAAACACTCGTTAAGAATCCCCAAAGAGAGATGACAACGAATGGGTTGGGATATTATTTGCCTGTGCAGTGGAAGCTGCGGCGGTTTGCGTCAAGATCTGATACTTGGTAAACTCTGCCAGTTCTTCTGCAATATCAGCATCCCGGATACTGGATTCTGCTGCAATTAAATTTTCAGCAGTAACCCTCAGGGTGGCTGTATTGGTTTCCAGTGCATTCTTTTGAAATGCTCCTAACCGGCCTCGTACTTCTGATATTTGAAAAATAGCAAAATCCATCATACGAATAGCATCTTCTGCTCCTTTTGCTGTGGTGATATCCACATCCGCCAAGCTGCGAAATCCACTTTCATTAGAGAGTCCTCGGGCCAATGCATCAGAACCGGTATCATCAATAGCAATGCGTACACGTTGTCCTTCATTGGGCCCAATCTGGAAAACAAGAGAATTTTGCGCAACACTGACAGTGCCAGGCTCTCCCACTTCATTTCCAGAAAAAAGAATGGCCAATCCTTCGGTAGAACGGTTCCCCTCGTTGCCTACCAAGACACGGCCAAATCCTGTGGCGGCCTCCCCATTGATCGTACCTTCCACATCAGCTCCATTATTGATTTCTTCGATAGCATCTGCCTGTTCAGCCAGGACATCTGCCTTAGAGCTGGTTACCTGAAAAGTAGAATCAGCACCAAAATTTTTATGCAGCAGGGTCAACGTTTCCGCCTCTTCATTATAAACTACATGCAAGTCAAGGTTTGCTTCCTCAACAGCCTTACTTAGCTTTCCTGCAAAACTTTCCGCCGTTTCATCCTCTACACCAATCACTGTTATGGCTTTTCCTCCTTCTGTCACAGAGAGTACCAGTTCTTCCGCCTCAGAGTCTGTGAATTCACTGGTCACTGTCGCACGACGAGGAACCTGAGTGATAGCCACTGGAAAACCTGCTACCGGTGAAGAGCGTGTATTCACGGTTGCACCAAGAAATAAGAGATCCTCCGAATTGGAAACTCCAGAAATTCCTCGGCTTCCATCCAGTAATGTCTTATTGCCAAAACGAGTATTGGCCGAAACCCGATCAATACTTTCCAGGGCATTGTTCAACTGACTCTGTAAAGCGAATAAAGCACTGACATCATTGGCTCCTTCATTGGCTGCTGCCAATGCCAATTGACGTGCTTGAATCAACAGATTATTCACTTCAGTCAATGCCCCTTCTGCCGTCTGAACCATTGAGATGGAAATTTCCGAATTGGCAACAGCCTGTTCAATCCCGGCAATCTGGGATCGTAAATTTTCGGAGATGACCAAACCCGCTGGATCATCAGCACCTCGATTGATCTTCTGACCTGAAGCCAGTCGTTCGAGGGATTTGGACAAGGCGTCCTGGTTTTTTGAAAGCTGACGTAAGGATTTCACGGATGCTACATTATTTTTTATCCGTAACGTCATATTACCTCATCATATTTAAATTATATCTGGTATCAATCCTCCTATTTTTAGAATAGAATTTTTTCCCAAAAGTTGGTCAAATTGATTAGACAAAAATCACACGGTCCTTCCCAGCCTTTTCCAACCACAGAAAAGACTGAAAGTCCGCCTTTTAACGAAATTACTGACTTGCCAGCAATGTCAAAATATTCTGAGGCATTGCATTGGCCTGGGCCAATTGAGCTGTCGCAGTCTGTGTCAGAATTTGATTTCTGGTAAATTCTGTCAATTCCTGCGCCATATCCGCATCCCGCAAAGTGGATTCTGCTGCAGTCAAGTTTTCTGAGGCAATTCTCAAGCTGGAGAGGTTACTTTCCAGCGTGTTTCTCTGGAATGCTCCTAATTCTCCACGATTTGCAGAAAGCTCTTCAATGGCTTTATCGACCATTCGAATGGTATCCTGGGCTCCTCTTCCAGTCCGCACATCCACATCAGCCAGAGAGGTGAAGCCACTATCATTAACCACACTTCGTGACATTTGGGTGGAACTGGTATCGAGCATGGCCACTGAAACTTGTTGCCCTTCATTGGCCCCTACCTGAAATGCCAGTGCGTTCTGTTCCACTTTCACATGCCCAACAACTTGTTTGAGTGGTACATCCTGCCTGACTCGAACCGACAAACCGATAGTGGTGGGATTGCCTTTGCGCCCTGTCAAAACCTGGCCTTGCCCTACAGCAATTTCACCATTGATGGTTCCTTGCACATCGGTACCGAGGAATGTGACTTCCTGGTTAGCGGTCGTTTGCTGTCCTTCCAGTGTTTGAAAAACACCAGCAGCCGAGCTACGCACCTGGACATCATGATCACTTCCATACAGCCTGTTTTTGATGTTAAAGGTTCCCTCAGTATCTTCAATACCAACACTATGGGCAATCTCCACACTGAGACCGGCTCTTTCTGCCACAGCACTCAAACCTTCAATTGCGTTTTTCACTGAATCGTTGGCTGATGTGGTATAGGTGGCCAATTTACCATCGCTCCTGACGGAGAGAGTTATGCCCGATTTGACCTGCTCTTCTGTCAATTGTCCTTGTGCAGTCGCCTGTTGGGCATTCTGAGTGATAACCACACCAAACCCCTGATCGGTTGAACCAGAAGTCGAAGCACTGGCCCTGACGAACTCAAGGATTTTTCCTCCTTGTGAGGTTTCAATGACATCAGTAGCACTGCCCGTTGTTGCCCGACTGCCATCCAATAACCGTTTTCTTCCAAACTGAGTTGTTTGGGCAATCCGATCAATGGCATCCAGCGCATTCTCAATCTCAGCCTGATTAGCATTGAGCATGGCATCATCATTGATGCCCTCGTTTGCGGCATGAACAGCACGCTGCCGGATATCAATCAACAGACGATTGACTTCAGTCAAGGCACCTTCTGCTGTTTGCACTAGAGAAACAGCAGCTTCATTATTATCAATTGCCTGACGGACACCAGAAATCTGAGCCCGCATATTTTCAGAAATCACCAATGTTGCTGGTCCATCAGCCGCTGAGTTGACCTGCAACCCAGAAGACAATTTTTCTAAGGACTTTGACAACCTTTGGTCATTACGAACTAAATTACGATGAGCCACCAACGCTTCAGCATTATTGTTGATTCGCAAACTCATAATTTACCTCCTTGTTATTGTTTTCGATAATTGTCCATAACTACCTCAATGGAATCCAGTTCTCCTTCCGATGGAGGTTACATAAGACGTTTTAATAATATTTTCTGATTCCTGCTGGAATCCACCTCAATGGAGTTAACTTCCCGCTCCGATGGGAAGCTCACATATAATAATCCCTGGTTTTCTCTCAAAAACCTGGAAATTGAATCTTCGCCAAAATGTGGGAGACGCCCCTCACTTTGACGGACTATCTAGATATGCCGAAATATTCCTGAGCAATTCCTGCGTTCCTTGGTGGATTTCCGGGATTCTCCCGATGAAAATCCAATCTTAGGTGATTGCCAAAAATGAATCTACCCGGATTGTGCCGGATTTTTTTAGAGCTTCAAGCGGTCCGTCGATACGGCATCGCAAAAGAACACCTAGTGGGCTATGCCACTGGAGCGATACCGCCAAAGATCTGAAAAAATTCGGCGGCTATCCGCCAGCAGGATGGGTAGATTCTTTGCAAGCAATCGCCTAAAATCACTATAATTTTATAGTCTGATGGTTTTTTGCTTTTAAAAAGCTATTCCCGTATCACAACTCCTGGTCCACCCCTACTAAGACACTTTTCTCCTTTTCAGAAGAAACAGTCATTCACTCTGGACAAAGTCCAATGTGATTTTGACAGGAACGAGGTGTTCCAGTAATCCCTGATACTGAGGGATTCAATCGTGAAAAATCTTTTGGATTTTTCCCTATACTTAATATGTGGAGGACATACCAAGTTTTATGATACGGCAATCTCTTTTTGAGAATATATGTCCTCCGGATACCATCAATAAAATATCGGTTTACTACTCATTTCTGCATATCAACAAAAATTCAGTCGAATTACCTCCTTTCTTGTTATTAATACCTACTTGTAAGTTTACAATCTTGTCATCCCTGTGGGTTGGACAATTCTTTGGCAGTAGTCCTCCCCAACGGAATTCTAGTTTCTTGTCAATAATAAATATATCAACCCCGATGTATTGCCACAGTTATGGTAGAATGTATCGGCGGATTGCCACTACGACCTACCACACGGAGTCACATAAAATTATGGATAAATTCCATTCCATTCTCCTTGTCTTTTTTCCCTCACTTTGCCCCTCTTCCCAGGGAAAGGGAATCCAGAGTTAGACTTGATCATTGCGAGCCTACCACTCCAGGCGTCATTACAGTAATGACAGTATAGTATCCTGTTGCTGATGGGCCTGAGCCAGCATCGCTGTTGAAGTTTGCAACATGATCTGATTTCGTGTAAAATCTGCCATCTCTTCTGCCATATCTGAATCGCGGATGACGGATTCTGCGGCAGTTAAATTCTCTGCTGCCACTCTCAAGTTATTCAGATTACTCTGTAGCGTATTCTTTTGGAATGCTCCCAATTTTCCACGCTCATCAGTTGTTTCCTGGATAGCTTTATCCACAACCAGCAGAGTATCCTGTGCTCCTTGAAAAGAGGTCACATCCACTTCTTCCAGAGAATGAAAATCACTTTTGCTCATCACTCCATTTCCCAAAGCACGACTTGTCATGTTCTTTAAAGACACTCCTGCTACCTGTCCTTCATTGGCACCAATTTGAAACTTGAGCGAGTTTTGTGAGATCGACACAGTTCCTGTCACTTCTCCTTCTGGTGTTGCTTGATCTCCTATATAGCGTAACGATAATCCTGCCACATGAGGGGAATTCTCCTTGCCTGTTAGGATTTGTCCCCGCCCGATGGTTTCTTCTCCATTGATGGTTCCTTTCACATCCTGTCCTGAAACAGCAGCATCTGTCACTTCTCCCACCTTGGATAGAATGCCAGCAGTGGTACTGGCGACAGTGAAACCATATTCACTACCAAATTGTTTATGGCGCAGTCCTAGAGAACCATCTTCTTTGCGGATTAATTCCACATTCAAGCCAGCATCATTGATCCGAACCTCGAATTCATTCAGGTTACTGGCGAAACTTTCTTCAGCATTGGTAGTGAAGGAAACTGTTTTGCCTCCTTCGCTCACGGTTAATGTTTCTCCAGCATCTATCATTTCCTGAGTCAATGGAGTGGTTCCATCTACAAAACTTTGAGTTGCCACCTGGTCAATCCGGACAGTATACCCTTCCACAGGAGACGATCTGGTTCCAGGGCCAGCAGATACGAATTGCAAATTATCTCCATTGGTAACACCATTGGCTCCTCTACTTCCGTCCAATAAGCGTTTTGTTCCAAATTGAGTTACTTCTGAAATCCGATTGATGGTTTCTATCGCATTTTCGATCTCTGCCTGGTCAGCAGTCAACATTTTTTCATCATTCACTCCTGCGTTGGAAGCATGAATAGCCAATTGTCGTATATCTACCAATAAACGGCTGACTTCCCCCAATGCTCCTTCTGCTGTCTGAACCATGGAAACCCCATTCTCCGAATTCTCAATAGCCTGATGGAGACCAGTAATCTGGGATCTCATGTTTTCTGAAATTACCAGTGCCGCAGGACCATCGGCCGCTTTGTTGATTTTTTGTCCAGAAGCAAGATGTTCGAGCGTAGTACTGGATATCTGATTTACATGTTCTAATTGTCTCCTTGTATTTATTGAACTAATATTATGGTTTATTCGCAGAGTCATAATAACCTCCTTGATTACTACTCAATGCAATCCTCCATGATTACAATTGGTTTTCCTGAGTCATCCCTTCAGGCCTCAAAGCCACTTGGCTTTGATAAAAGAATTTTGATATAAGTGAAACAAGTCATGATCTATCTCTATTGTATTGAAAAAGAGCCCTATGCTATCTTTCTATAGGCTGTTTTAATCACATCGATGAATCATTCAGATGATATACAAGAATGAGTCTATCAGCCCTACTGGTAAACTCCTTGCCGCAAATTGCCTTAACCAATGGGAACAATCCCGAAATCACTCCATCAATGGGAAATTAAGGACCGCTTCGGCGGACCGACATAACAGTAAAATACAAAGGACGTAAAAAATTACACGTTGGTTGTACATGTCCCCTAATTCTAGTTAGTCTCTGTCGCTCAATTGAAATAAAAAATTAGAACGAAAAATGGATTTTAAAACTCTGGATTCTATTATATTTTCAAACAAAGCCTGTGAAAACATTCGTCCTAATTCTTCATGCTTAATTTCGCGACAGCATGGATTATCCCCCTCGAAATGAAACTGAAAAAAGAAAATCAAAACACAATTCAGTATCAGGCCATTCCGTGTCACAATGACTGACTGTGACACGAAATCACTCAAAATTAGAGCAATGACAACACTGCTTGTTCCTTCTGATTGGCCTGAGCCAACATGGCCATAGAAGATTGCATCATGATTTGATTTCGTGTGAAATCTGCCATTTCTGCAGCCATATCGGAATCTCGAATCACAGATTCTGCCGCTGTCAAATTTTCTGAAGCAACTCTCAAGTTATTCAGATTGCTCTGCAACGTATTTTTCTGAAAAGCTCCCAGTTTCCCACGCTCTTCTGATGTTTGCGTAATTGCCTTATCAATCAGTTGGATGGCATCTTGAGCTCCTTGAAAGGACGTGACATCAATCTCGCTTAGTGATTGAAATTCACTTTTGGTATCCATTCCCTGGGCTAAAGATCGAGGCGCCATGTTTCTGATCGAAACAGCAGCTGTTTGACCTTCATTGGCACCCACCTGAAATTTGAGCGAATTCTGGAAAACAGAAACCGTGCCTGCAATTTGTCCTTCTTCAGTTGCCTTATCCCCATTGAAGCGAATTGACAATCCTGCCACATTGGGAGCATTGTCTTTTCCTGTCAATACTTGACCACGACCAACGGCTTCTTCTCCATTAATGGTTCCTCTGACATCCATTCCCTTAATAGCAGCATCGGTGACATCACCCACTTTGGAAAGGACTCCAGCCGTGGTACTGGCAACTGAAAATTCGAATTCGCTACCAAATTTTTTATGGCGCAACCCAATTGCACCATCCTGTCCCCGGATCAGTTCCAGGTCTAGACCCGCTTTCTCGATTTTGGTTTGAAACTCATTTAAGTTACCATCCACGCTTTCTCCTGCATTGGTAGTAAAGGAAACGGTTTTTCCTCCCTCACTGACTGTCAAGGTTTCTCCTGCATCAATCATTTCCTGAGTTAATGCAGTCGTACCAGAAACTTGGCTCTTGGTAGCGACCTGATCTATTGTAACTGCGTACCCTTCAACAGGAGACGTATTAGTTGTTGGACTTGCACCAACAAACTGCAATCCTTCTCCATTGGTCACGCCATTGGCACCACGGCTGCCGTTGAGCAGACGTTTGGTCCCAAACTGCGAGATATTGGATATTCTGTCGATCGTTTCCAGAGCATTCTGGATTTCAGCCTGATCAGCAGCCAGCATTTTTTCATCATTGACCCCTTCGTTCGACGCATGAACAGCCAATTGACGAACATCGATCAAAAGCCGATTCACTTCAGCCAGCGCACCTTCTGCTGTTTGTACCATAGAAATCCCGTTTTCTGAGTTTTCGATAGCCTGGTTCAAACCAGAAATTTGGGCACGCATATTTTCGGATATGACCAAAGATGCTGGTCCATCAGCAGCCTTGTTGATTTTCATCCCTGAAGACAAGTGTTCCAGGGTTGCTGATGACGCCCGATTTATTTGCTCTAGCTGTCGTTGGGTATTGATTGAACTGATATTATTATTAATACGAAATGCCATAATAATCTCCTTATTATTAAATTATATAGACTCGTCCATGATTACACAAAAAACGGGATACCCATTTCCCGAAAACAAAAAATTATTTTAATCTGCCAATCCTCCTGCAGATTTTTTTACAAACGCTCGATTTACTATCTTTGTCATTCTTTTGCTCTACTTACTTTTTTCTAAAACTGTAGCATTTCTTCCTAAATCCTTTTCTCCCAATATTTCTTCACTTCATGCCAAATTTTTCTTTAATAAAGCAACACCGCATTACAACAAGTGCTTACATTTCAAAAACCCCTAGCTCCTTACTCGTACCTGGTATATTCTCATTACTCCCAAGGAACTCTTGAGATTTCTAGCTCCCTTACCCTAACCTCCAGGCGGCATTTAGTTCCCTGGGGAGAAGGGATTGCCACAACCTAAATATATAGCCAATCATTCAATTCATATCTTTTTTGATGGGCAAGCCCACCCTATCTACCTATTCCAGTTTGATTAAATAGCCCTCTAAAATATTCTAGAGATTCCTGTTATTCCTGGTTTTACTCCAATTTCTAAGACCTTTTCATCCATTCATGTGTCTTGTCTCTAGCCTCGGTATTTTCCCACTATTCCCAGCAAGCTTTGGAGATTTCTGGTTTCCTCACACTCCCAGCAGCATTCCGTTTCTGTGGGAAAGGGGACTGCCCCGACCTGAGTACATAGCGGATCATTCAATTCATATCTGCCTATCTCAGCTTGAGTGAATACCTCTCTAAAATATTCTAGAGATTACTATTACTCCTGGTTTTACTCCAATTTCTAAGACCTTTTCATCCTTTTATCTATTCTCATCCTCAGCTTGGGTATATTCCCACCCCTCCCAACAAACTCTGGAGATTTCTAGTTTTCTCATCCTAATCTCCGGGTGGCGTTCCGCTCTCCAGACAGTGGGGGCTGCTCCGACCTAAGTACATAGCCAAGCATTCAATTCATACCTTTCTTGATGGCAAGCTGATCGCAGCCCGACTGATCGCAGCCCGACTGATCGCAGCCCGACTGATCGCAGCCCGACTGATCGCAGCCCGACCCATCCTACCTATCCCAGCTTATGGGAATAGCCCTCTAAAAGATTCTAGAATTTCCTATGCTCCTGGTTTTACTCCAATTTCTAAGACCTTTTCATCCTTTTATCTATTCTCATCTCTAGCCAGAGTCTTTTCCCACTCCTCCCAACAGATTCTGGAGGTTTCTAGTTTTCTCATCCTAACCTCCGGCGTTTCGCCCCCAGGGAGAGGGAACTACTCCAGCCTAAATACCTATCCAATCATTCAAGTGATATTTTTTTGATGGGCAAGCTGATCGCAGCCCGGCTGATCGCAGCCCGACTGATCGCAGCCCGGCCCATCACTACCTATCCCAACTTATGGGAATAGCCCTCTAACAGATTCTAGAGTTTTCTACACTCTTGGTTTTATTCCAATTTCTAAGACCTTTTCATCCTTTTATCTATTCTCATCCCCAGCTTGGGTATATTCCTCCTCCCAACAAACTCTGGAGATTTCTAGTTTTCTCATCCTAACCTCCGGGCGGCGTTCCGCTTTCCAGGAAGGGGGACTGCCCTAATCTAAGTACCTAGCCAATCATTCAATTTATATTTTTTTTATAGGCAAGCTGATCGCAGCCCGACTGATCGCAGCCCGACCCATCCTACCTATCCCAGCTTATGGGAATAGCCCCCTAAAATATTCTAGAGTGTTCTATACTCTTGGTTTTATTCCAATTTCTAAGACCTTTTCATCCGTTCATGCGTCTTGCCCCAAGTCAGGGTATATTCCCACAACTGCCAATAAACTCTGGAGATACCCAAACTCCCGTCCATTAGATTCTGGAGAGTCCTTTGGTGGGTTCGCTATTCGTTTCTCACAGCTCAACCCACTCTACCATTATATTTCTGGTAACATCCAAAAGTAGAATTAGTGTTGTGCTCTACATAAGGGAACAAGACCCCAAAACTGTTTATAGTTATGCTCATATTTTAGGCTACCCGAAATTGTTCCTCCTCTTGAGGGAGCGAGGCCAACCTCGGAGCGCCGACCGCTTGTCCGGTATCCAGATAATGAAAAAAGATGCATACTCCTGGGTTCCGGATCGAGCCGCTTCGGCGGGCCGCCGGAATGACAAAAATAGAAAATCACACCATACTATGTAACTGAAAATCATTCATAATTATTACCCCAATGGTAATCTTTCAGAAGATTACCAACAGGATAATAAGTACGAATAGCCGTGATACTCTTCTGCTCCCCGCCACTGTGTTTACACATTAACGGAGTAGAAACCGCTTGCCTGTCTCCATCAAAACAATACTTGACAAGTATTTTCCTGGAAGCAGAAGAGTGTCAAATTTACAACAGAGCTTTATGAGCCAGCTTATCCAGCCAAAAGCGTCAGAACTGTCTGTTGCCTTTGATTTGCCTGAGCCAGCATCGCTGTTGAAGTTTGCATCATGATCTGATTTCTGGTGAAATCGGACATTTCCGCAGCCATGTCAGAATCACGGATGACAGATTCAGCTGCCGTCAAATTCTCCGATGCATTCCTCAAATTATTGAGATTGCTCTGCAACGTATTCTTCTGGAATGCCCCAAGCTTTCCTCGTTCATCAGACGTTTGCTGGATCGCTGTGTCAATCAATTCAATGGCATCTTGGGCACCTTGAAAAGAGGTAACATCGATTTCACTGAGTGAACCAAAGCCGCTCTCTGTTTTGACACCCTGTGCCAGAGCCCGAGGTGCCATATTACGAATGGAAACAGCGGTTGTCTGCCCTTCATTGGCACCAATCTGGAAAATCAATGAATTCTGGAAGACCGAAACAGTACCAGCAATTTGGCCTTCTTCAGTGGCCTTATCACCTGTGTAGCGAATGGCCAGTCCTGCCACATTGGGAGCATTGTCTTTTCCAGTCAATACTTGTCCCCGTCCAGCGGCTTCTTCCCCATTGATGGAACCTCTGACATCAACACCCCTAGCAGCGGCATCGGTCACATCACCGACTTTAGAAAGTACACCAGCTGTGGTACTGGCAACAGAAAACTCATGCTCACTACCAAACTCTTTGTGCCGCAAACCAATAGTACCATCGTCATTTCGCAGCAAATCCACATTCAATCCTGCTTCATTGATCCGAACTTCAAACTCATTGAGGTTACTAGTGACGCTTTCTCCTGCGGTTGTTGTATAAGAAACTGTTTTGCCACCTTCACTGACAGTGAATGTTTCTCCAGCATCCATCATTTCCTGGGTCAGAGCAGTTTGACCAGCAACTGAACTTTTGGTGGCGACCTGATCAATTCTCACCGAATATCCTTCGACAGGAGAAGTGTTGGTGGTTGGGCTGGCATCCACAAACTGCAATCCTTCACCATTAGTCACTCCATTGGCCCCACGACTGCCGTTGAGCAGACGCTTGGTGGCAAATTGAGAAATGGTCGAAATACGATCAATGGTGGCCAGGGCGTGTTTGATTTCTGCCTGATCGGCTGCCAGCATCTTCTCATCATTGACCCCGTCGTTTGAAGCATGAACCGCCAATTGACGAACGTCGATCAATAAACGATTGACTTCTGCTAAGGCACCTTCTGCCGTTTGTACCATCGAAATTCCATTTTCAGAGTTTTCGATGGCCTGGTTCAAACCGGAAATCTGGGCACGCATGTTTTCAGAAATCACTAATGCTGCTGGACCATCTGCTGCCTGGTTGATCTTCATTCCTGAAGACAAATGCTCCAATGTCTTAGATGATGCACGATTAACTCTTTCCAATTGTCGTTGGGTATTGATTGAACTGATGTTATGATTGATTCTAAAAGACATAATAATCTCCTTATTATTATTAAATTAAGATAATCCTCCATGATTACAAAGAAGCAGGGATACCCATTTCCCATGCATTAGAAAAAACTCTATCTCTTAAAAAATGGTTTAATTTAAATATTCTTTTATTGACAATATATGATAACCATCTTTCTCCCTACCCATCCAGGATACAACCTTTCAAGGTAGATATTCTCAATGACATGGACAAATCCATGCCAAAAAAAAGGGGATATAACACCGTCAGGTCTTATATCCCCTTACTTTTAACACAGTTGTACCAACACGTTAGATCGTAATATCTGGTATTACCTCAAACAGACCCTTCAAACAGAAGAGATCTAAAAAGCCAATTATTAAGTGCTCACAAATAGACAGCACACTAGAAGCTGTCCATAGCTTTGGAATAATACCACGATGATTCTGGTACAATATAATGTACTGGTATAGTTTCTTTACATACTTTTCATTCTTATTTTTGAGTAGGATTAATCCATTGAAACTCTTTTTAAAATGTAAAGAATTTAGCCACTGAGGTAGAAGACCATATCAATGGACTGCTACCACAACGTACTGCTCTGCACAGAGGCGATTGTTTTCAAATAATGCTTTCTCTGTGTTTCTGTGCCTCTGTGGCAAATAGTTTTTGCTTTCGACAGTAATAAACATCAAACTCTGTCATATAGAATAATCTTCGTTATAATCCTAATCACAATCACCAGATTATGGTTAAGAGTATAACCAAGCATCAACACAGCAGCAGCACTCATATAAATGGTGCTGTTGCTGTTGTATTGTTCAGTCAGGTTTACCCTCCTGCCAAGAGAGTGAGAACCACCTGCTCTCTTTGATTGGCCTGAGCCAGCATCGCAGTAGAAGTCTGAAGCATGATCTGATTTCTTGTGAAATCGGACATTTCTGCGGCCATATCGGCATCACGGATCACTGATTCAGCAGCGGTCAAGTTTTCTGAAGAATTTCTCAAGTTATTGAGAGTACTCTGCAACGTGTTTTTCTGGAATGCTCCAAGTTTCCCACGTTCATCCGTTGTTTGTTGAATAGCCTTATCAATCAACTGAATGGCATCCTGAGCACCTTGAAAGGTGGTGACATCAATCTCACTCAGAGATTTAAAATCACTCGTAGTATCCACTCCTTGGGCTAAAGAACGAGGCGCCATATTCCTGATGGAGACCGCAACGGTCTGTTCTTCATTGGCACCAACCTGAAAAATAAGCGAGTTCTGGAACACAGAAACGGTCCCTGCAATTTGGTCTTCTGGAGTCACCTGGTTTCCTGTATAACGGATGGCCAGTCCTGCGATATTTGGAGCATTTTCTTTCCCAGTCAATACCTGCCCCCGGCCGATGGTTTCCTCTCCATTGATCGTGCCTTTGACATCCAACCCTTTAGTCGCAGCATCTGTTACATCACCGACTTTGGAAAGAACACCTGCCGTGGTACTGGCAACTGAAAAATCATGCTCACTACCATATTCTTTGTGTCTTAAACCAATGGTACCATCACCATTACGCAACAATTCGACATTCAAACCTCCTTCATTGATCCGAGTTTCGAATTCATTGAGGTTACTGGTGATACTTTCGCCGGCGATTGTCGTAAAGGAAATACTCTTGCCACCTTCACTGACGGTAAAAGTTTCTCTGGCATCTATCAATTGCTGATTGAGAGCGGTGGTACCGTTGATTTCACTTTTAGTTGCCACCTGATCAATCTTCACCGCATATCCTGCAACTTGAGAAGTTTTGGTACCGGGTCCTGCATCCACAAACTGCAATCCATCTCCATTGGTCACACCATTGGCGCCACGACTACCATTGAGCAGACGTTTGGTACCAAATTGAGCCACAGTTGAAATACGGTCAATGGTTCGCAAGGCATTCTCGATTTCTGCTTGATCGGCTGCCAGCATCTTCTCATCATTGACCCCGGCGTTTGAAGCATGAATGGACAACTGACGGATATCGATTAAAAGCCGATTGACTTCTGCCAAGGCACCTTCTGCCGTCTGTACCATCGAAATTCCATTTTCGGAGTTCTCAATTGCCTGATTCAAACCAGCAATCTGTGCTCGCATGTTCTCAGATATTACCAAAGATGCCGGACCATCTGCGGCAATATTGATTTTCATCCCTGAAGACAAATGTTCCAAAGTTTTGGATGAAGCACGATTGACTTTCTCCAATTGTCTCTGGGTGTTTAGTGAACTGATGTTATGGTTAATTCTAAAAGCCATAATAACCTCCTTGTTGTTACCAATTGATCCTTGTCAGGGCTGGTGCCTCAAAACTGGATACTGGACTTATTTTTAATAATTCAGAATCATCCCTGATTCATAATACACCTTCTTGGTCGAACTTAATCAACACACTTCCTGTAGAATGAGAACAACCCTTCCTTTGGTTGTTGAAACTATTATTGATCAAGGTATCACCTTGTCCCTCTCTTGATTCCAGTGACATCATGCAGCCAAGACCTCTTCCAGCATTTTTGCCATGAGCGAGGCATTCTCAGATATTGTGTCTGAAGATTGACCCATTTCTTCCTTGAAACTGGTTACCATCAAGGCCGACATAGCCATTTCCTGAAATTGAAACGTTTTATTTTCCAGCACACCACGACATTCCTCTAACTCTGCCATACTTACTCGAATCAGATTTAATGCATCATAAGCCGTTTGTCGTGACTGCACTGAAATATCGGCTAATGAAGAAAAACCACTGCGATTTTTTACCCCACGAGCAAAGTCATCAGGCATCATCGAGGGAATCGAGATCCATAAATTAGATTGTGGTAAAAACCTTCCTCCAGATACTGGAATCGAATTAGACGATATGACCAATTCTTCCATTCCCGATTTTTCTCCTTCCCAGAGAATCACTAGGCCTGTCAGTTTCCCCTTTTCACAAAGAAGTAACTGGCCTCGTGATTTAACAAGCTCTCCATTGATCTGACCTGTGCAATTTTCTCCCAATTGGCAAAACTGCAAGGTATCTGGCCGTTTTGACAAAATACTTGTTTTTTGGCTTCGTCCTGAAAAAACAAAAGAACTGCCATATTGGTTATGAGTGACCTCCAGATACCCATCTGCATTCACAGTTATCTCCAAATCCAATCCATTTTCATTCACTGCTTGTTGTAGCCCCTCAATCAAACTGCTTACGGTCTCTTCAGGTGAAATTCTATATTTTGCAATGTTTCCATTTTCTGAAAGGGTGATTAGTGTTTCTTGCTGTATCTGATCCTTGTTCAAACGTTGATGCCCTGTTAAAATACTGTGTGATGCCATCTTCTGTAGTTCTACTTGAACTTTTTCGACTCCCGGAAATCCTACTGGAGTTGCTAAAACTCGACTCTTTTTTCCTGCACCATGAACGCCCAGATCACCATTCAGCAACTTCCTGTCTCGAAATGTCGTGTCTTTGACACAACTACGAATCAAAGCCAACTGTATCTGGACTATGGCATCTAGCTTTTCATCTGGGAACAAAGGATTTGGCTCATTCCATAATTTCTGAGAAATGGTTTTTTTCATCATCTGTAAACAATTCTCAATTTTCTGAATTTCTAAAACCGTTTTTTGTAATACAGATACAGCCAGTTCTCCATTGTCGACGACTTGTTCCGGATTCAACAAACCCCGGTGAAACTGTAATCCTGATGCGACTGTAGAGGCGTCTCCTGGATTTGTGTTATTGTGAATTAAAAATTGAGCACGATGCCGCTGCTCAACAAAGTTTCCATTTGTTACAACTCCACTCCTGTTTGTGACCAAATTCTGCTGTGGTAACCGTTTTCTAATGTCGATGAGTGTCATACTGTCCTCATGGCAAATAAATGGATTTTAAATTAAGATTGTATTAAAAATATTATATTTAAGATATTTTTTCACACACTTCTTCGTTCAGCAACCGCAACCTTTGCTTCAGGGATGTAGTAACTGTAACTTTTTATGTAATTTAAAATGTATTTTTACTACAAATCCACACACACCGGTACCTGACCAACGACAGGGTTGGCCCAGTACACAGAGGTGGATGTTTCAGGTTATCAATCGGATAAGTAAAACTATCCTTGCACTCTTATCTTTTTTTGGCCAGGCTGATAGGCTCCAGCGTGATTTTGTTTTTGTTTTGTTTGAGTTGCCTTGACCTGTACCCATCCCTGCCGCAAGTTATCCATCACTTGAATAACTTCTTGGATCATAGCAGGGTCTTTTTTCAAGTTTGCCTCTACAATTTTTTTAAATGAATAGAGGTACAAATTTTTTAAATTCTGAGCAATCTCTCCGCCTTCTTCCAATCTCAGGGTCGAGAGCAGTTCACTAATAATTTCTTTTGCGCGAACCAGGTAATTATGGGCTTCTTCTACATCCCCCTGCTCAATTTTGGCAACTGCTTTTTTCATAAATCGAATCAACCCATCATAAAGCATGATGACTAATGAGAGCCGATCGGTAGTCTCTACATTTGTTTTATAATATGCTTGATAGGATCGTGCTGTATTCTGCATGCAATATCTCCTTGTTAAATTTGACTTTCAGGCCTGAGTTATCCTTTAAGACTTATTCGTTTCACGGGATCTGGCATTCCTGGAGTTGCTGGTTGTGGAGCCGGCTGTGTTTTGCCAATCGCGGCCCATGCTTCCCGTAGTTGTATCAAAAGTCGAAGTACTGTTTCCGCAGGTTGAGTTTGCTTTGTCATATTGGCTTCAATCAATTGTCCAAACATATAGACATACAAACTCTGCAAATTTTTTGCGATGTCCCCTCCCTTTTCCAGATCCAGGGACGCCATCAGTTCAGAAATAATGTTTTTACTTTTAACCAGGCTATTGTGGACTTTTTCAATCTGCCCATTCTGCATACTCTGGATTGCTAACTTGGTTTGCCGAATAGCGCCATCATAGAGCATCACAATGAGCTTATTCTGATCCATTGTACCCACAGCAGCTTGCCTGTAAGCATTTTGGTATCTACCGTACGTATTCATGGTCTCCCTTTCACTGGATTGGTTATGAACTAAAATTATTGCTTCTTGTCTTTGCCCCCACCGGACAGAGCTGCTAATTGTTGTCCAAGGTAACTTTGCTGTGCCTTGAGACGTCCTAATTTGCTATCCAGTTTGGCAAATTTGATTTGTAATTCTTCTCGTTTTCCGTCAATACGCTGGTTGAGTTGTCTGATTTGCGCATCATAGGCCCGAATTTGTTCTGCAACGTCTTTGGATGCTGTTTTGACATCACCTTTCACTGGGTCTAAAAACTCTTTCAATTTTTCATCTAATTGTGCACCAACACCTTTAGTGATGAGCACTTTTGTTTCCGTGCCAGGACCAATCTGATCCTCAACCAAATCAACAAACAGCCTTAATCCATCGGAATCTGTTTCTTCGTTACCGATGAGCAGTTGTCCTCTTCCAGTCGCTTCTTCGCCATCGATTGTACCTGCCACATCCTGACCCTGGATAGCTTCTCCACGGCTCAGTCCCAGGCTGCCAATTTCTTTATCTTTTCCAGGCTCCACTGTAATGGAACTGTTTTTTCCATAAGATCCAGAGATGAATTGTAATTTTCCATCTTCTTCAATCACTCGGATACGGCGTTTACCCAACTTTTTATCATCGGCCAGTTTGGATTGAATGGATTTGGCTAATGAAGCAGGTGTATACACATCTTCTCTCAGTGTAATCGCATCAGATTTCCGACCATCAGCTGTTACAAAAATTTCATTGTTGAACTCAGTAACTCGAATGCTGGGAGGAAGCATCATTCCTGTGAATGTTCCCCGTTTTGCCACTTGTGTAATATCAACTTCATAACCGGAAGGATTCACTTTGGTCTTATCTGATAATCCCAGGAAACCGATTGAATTGTTTTCAGAGTCTCCATTGCTTCTGAACACATTGGCCACTTCAGCAAAATTGTCATTAATTTTTTCATCCAGCTTCGATTCATCCAGTGACATAGTTCCTTTATCATCAATACGCAACCCTATGGCAAACAACATATTGGCGGATTGTGGCAGTCCCGGTACAGCAGAAATTGTTGTGTTTGCAATTTCATTATGCACTCTAGCTATGGTCCGATCACTCAATAATGGGGCTGCTGTGTTGGTGGCCGGATCATACTTTGTTACTTCGGTAACAGTTGAGTTCAAAGTGTTATAGGCTTCCACAAAGTTACGAATCGTTTCTTTGGCACGTTCTGTGTCGCCTTTTACTGTAATCGTCACTGGCAGCTCACTGGTGGCAAACAATTCCAATTCAACTCCCTTGATGATATCATCAATGAGATTAGTGGGTCGGGTAATTTCAATCCCACCGCCGAGTTCTGAAGCGCCCAGACGAAGTTTTGCATCTTGAGCCAGTTGCACTGTTGGTGTGCTTGTTTCTACCACAAAAGTATCACCTTCTACCAAATCACCCTCTCCAAGTGCAACAAACAATCCAGAGTCGAACGGAATAGGATCACCAGGTGCATAACCTTCGCCAAAATCAATGGAACCACTGTTGCCAATGTCATCTTCCCATCTCACTTCCAGTACTCGTGTAATACCAATGTTTCCTTTTTTTTCAGCGGTAAAGGTGTAGGTCTTGGCTAAATCCTGGTCATATTCACCAGAAATTTGAATATCGGCTGTACTGAATTGAGCGCCAAACGGCAAGATACCATCTCTCACATTGGCACGGCTAATCGGATTGCCATCATCATCCAGATAGGCTTGCCATTCCAACGAAGTATCAACTTTACCGTCAAAACCTCTCACATCATCGGGCAACCACCACAGATCTTCAGAGACCTTCGCTCGCAGATCCATTTCAGCAGTGTCTCCATCGTTCAAAATTCCAGGAGGTACTTCCACTGACAACCCATAAGGGAGATTCAGTTTTTTAGGATCGCCTCCTTCGCGTGTAAAATCCATAGTAAATAAACCTTCTTGATCGACAAAATCATAAGCAGTAGCCCCCGTCAATGTATCGGGATCACTTGCTTCGGAAAGATAAGGATGACCAATATTGATCTTCCCGGTTTCTCCAGTTTCAATAAATTCATAATGCAGCCAAAGTGGTCTGGGACCGCCGACCTGTCCGCTGCCTTCCACACGAAAGATCAAGGTTTGGTCATCTTCGCCTGTGTAGGTGCCTTTCAATTTCAACCCACCATCGGTTGCTTTTTTTGACCAGTCCGAAGGACCTTCCACTTTCGGGGCACGTTCCTCATCTGTCATCCACCATAATAATTCTGATTTTTCTGCACGTCCAATGACGGTGAATGAATCTCCAGAAATAACCTCTCCATCACTGAACTGCACCTTCAATCCATCAGCGAATTCAACTGGCTGCCCAGGGGAATAATTGAATTTATTGAGTCGAAAATTCCCTGAGCGTCCTTGATCGTCTGTCCAACTGATTACAACTCCTTGCTCTGAATTCACAACACCTCCCTGAGTAGCAGTAAAAGTAAACACGGTATCTTCCTCTCCTCGAAACGTTCCAATCACACCGGTAATTGGTGTTGATGCTCCCACACCCCGTAATAACGAGCTGGGTTCTTCTGCACCAACGCCTTCCCATTCAGAAGTTTCGTCAAACGAATTTTCATAAGAAGGAGGATCAACGTCCCCATCTTTTAAATCCACTTCAATGGAAATCCGTCCCTGCTCTCCAGTCATATCGCTGGTGAGCAGTAACTGGTACGGATTTTCCGTAGAACCCGTTTTGATCACAAATGCTTCCACATCCGCATCTGAATCATTGATGGCCTGTTTCACACCTTCCAGTGTATTGTGGGCACTGTTAATGGTAACAGTGACAGGCGCATTTTCTTCTGGATCACCGACTTGCAATTTAATCCTCCCGGTTCCCACATTCTCATCAGGGCTTGCAAACCCCTGAGAAGTGATTTGGTGCGCCAATGCTAACGCATCCACGGCAAGATTTGTTTTGCCAGGCACTGCCTGTCGGTTTGCCTTGGCTGCAATAATATCGGGGTGACTGGATTCCACATTTTTTCCATCCCAGATATCATTGCGTGTCAGTTCCTTGACAACCTCATGCAATTTTTCTACTTCCAGATTCACATTATTCCAGGATTCAAGCTCCAGCGTTTTTTCTTTTTGCCGGGATTCTACTGGGATCACTTTACGTTTTTCTACCTCAATAAATCGACCAATGATTTCCTGGTGATTTAACTTCGATCCCAATCCTGTGACTGCATTTGGATTTAATTCAGTCAATGTTTCCTCTGTATGCTTGAAGCGTGAATCTTGCCGAGTATAGGGCAGTTCTTGCCCATCAGCTTTTTTATAACCATTTGATATTATAAACTTTTATAATTTGTTACTCTAAACAGAGCAACGATTATAAAAACGCTTCAAGAATTATTCCAACCTACTGATTGTTTCCCAGTAATTGGAGTACCGTTTGAGGAATCTGATTTGCCTGAGCCAGCATCGCAGTCCCTGTGGACAAGAGAATTTGATTTTTAACAAAATCACTCATTTCTCCTGCCATATCTGAATCGGCCAATTGTGATTCAGAAGCCGTTAAATTTTCTTTTCCAATCTTCAAGCTGTTCAAGTTGCTTTCTAATGCATTCTTTTGAAATGCTCCAATTTTTGCTCTCAAAAAGGAAATTTCTTCAATAGCCGCATCAATCATGCCGATGGTATCTTGCGCTTCCTCTCCTGTCAAAACACTTACATCTGCCAGGCTTTGAAAACCACTGTTGTTTTCGATACCTGTTGCGAGTTGGTTAGGACGGGTACCAAAAATCGCAATCTTGGCTTGCTGTCCCTGATTGGGGCCAATTTGAAAAGACATGGCACCTTGAGTCAAGTGAACATAGCCATCTATTTCTGGAATTTGATCACCCAAGAATCCAGTTCCTGGCTTTTCGTCGCCAACCAGCATCTCATTACTTTTTTCTTCCAGGAAGATACCATCTACAGCCACTCCGTTCGTTGCCAGGACTTGGTAGACTACATCATCAGTATTATTGTTGTACTTGATCATCAATCCTTCTGCCTCAGAACCAGGAGCACCTGTCAAAAATTGTCCTTTTCCTAGTGCAGGCTCACCTAATTCCAGTTCAGGATGTCCACCAATCGTTCCTTCAATGTCTCGCCCTGGGATTGCATTTGCTGCCGTGTGTGCCGGAATTTCTTCTTCAAACATGAAGAAATCATCAATGGAAGTCGTCACGGTGAAGGTGGGCTCACTTCCAAATTCTTTATGGCGAATCACCAAAATTTCCTCATCAGCAATTTCTTTCAGTTCTTCTGGGAAACTGCTTATTTTTTCCAAACGCTGATCGATGGCGTCCCAGTCTCCAAGAATTTCTGGAAAATGATCCATAGGGGTGTAGACAAACACTTCCAATTGCAAATCAGCTTCATCAATTTTCTTTTGCAATTCATTGACGAGCAAATGCTGAATGTTGTGCATTGCCTGCTCTCGATCCATTGGATCCACTTCACGTTCTGCCGCACGAATGATATTGTCAACTTTGCTACGCAAATCTTTTTCTTTATTCAATTCCAAAGAAACATTCTTCCCACCTTCAGTCAAAACCAGTGAAAATTCAGAATCGCTTGTCAATTCTTCCAGATCAAAAGGACGACTGGCGTATGCCATGGAGCGAAGAGGCACCTGAGTGATATCTACTTTATATCCTTCTGCTGGAGAAGATTTGGTATCAGCACCGGCACTAACAAATTCGAGTCCGTTTCCTACAGCCACACCGTTGGTTGCATTGCTGCCATTGAGTAAAAAGCGTGTTCCAAACTGAGTCGTTTCTGCAATCTGATTCAATGTTTGCAGCAAATTGTCAATTTCGCTTTGATCTGCCTGCAACATTCTCATATCATTGGTGCCTTCGTTGGCCGCATGAATGGACAATTGACGCATATTGATCAAAATGCTGCTCACCTCATTCAAAGCACCTTCAATGGTCTGTAGCAAGGAAATGGATGTTTCTGAATTGTTAATTGCCTGACCAATTGAAGCGATTTGTGCTTTCATTTGCTCAGAAATAACCATGGCTGCAGGACCATCGGCTGCCCTGTTCAATCGACGACCGGAAGACAAGCGCTCCAAATTGGTACGCATGTTCTTCTCAGTGCGATCTAATTGCCGCAGCGAATTTAAAGCAGCAATATTTGTGTTAACCCGCAAACCCATTGTTATCTCCGGTTGTTTAAAAAAATACTATGACGTTGTTTGTTTTGTTATCGGTCGCTTAAAGAAAAACTTTAGAAAAAAAATTATTTTATTTTCTGTATCTATTTTTTATGCTCTGGCAAACTTATCGACACTCCATTTGAAAACTTTAGAAAAATTTTTAATTTTTTTATAAATCTTCGATTATAATATGTCACCCACTGAACTTTCTTTATTGCAAACCAATTTACTGGAATGGTTTTCTCAACAACAGCGGCCTCTGCCCTGGCGTCAGCATTACGAACCCTATGCTGTCTGGATTTCTGAAATCATGCTGCAGCAAACACAAGTTACCACGGTCTTGCCTTATTTCGAACGCTGGATGAAGAAACTGCCAAACATTCAGGCCGTTGCTAAAGCATCGGAAGATACCATCCTCAAACTCTGGGAAGGTCTTGGATATTATTCCAGGGCACGCAATATACAAAAAGCGGCTCTCATCATTTGTGAGAAGTATGGAGGGGAGGTACCACAGAATTTTCAGGAGTTGCTTGCATTACCAGGAATTGGGCGCTATACAGCAGGGGCAATTGCCAGCATTGCTTTCAATCAGGAAAAACCGGTTGTCGATGGAAATGTGATTCGGGTGCTCTGTCGTCTGATGGATTGGCGAGACAATCCCAAATCAGCAGAGATGCTCAAAAAAATATGGCATGCTGCTGAAGAATGGATTCCAAAAGGAGAAGCACGTTTTTTCAACCAGGCCCTAATGGAACTGGGTGCCACAGTTTGCACCACTCAACAGCCCCTTTGTTTGTTATGCCCTGTCCAATCTTTCTGCAAAGCCTTGCAAGCCAATTCCATAGAAATCGTACCAGCCAAAATAAAACGCACACCTCCTAAGCTCCGCATTACTGCATTGGCTGTTATTCGAAATGAAGCAGGAAATTTTTTGATTGCCAAACGGCCTTTAGAAGGTTTAATGGGAGGCTTGTGGGAATTCCCCAATATCAATTTAGATAAGGATACTCATATAAAGGAGGCTTTGGAAAAAGGAGTTCAAGAGCAATACGGTATTCGGATCAAAGTTAATGAATCTTTATCTATTATTAAACACGCTTATACTTCTTTTAAAGTCACCCTTCATTGTTTTTTATGTACTGATCAACAGGATGGATCAGGTGATGCTGTCATGGAAGAGCCTTCAGCCCAATGGGTTTCCTTAGAGAAACTGAAGCACTTCTCATTTCCTGCTGCTCATGGACAGGTTATTCAGATGTTGGAAGGAATCTCATGATGGTGAGTATTTTTGCCTTGAAAAAATATCATTTTTTCTATATTATTTTTGTTTTACTATCCACTGAGGTTCCCCAATAGCTCAGCTGGTAGAGCAGGTGGCTGTTAACCACCGGGTCCGTGGTTCGAGTCCGCGTTGGGGAGCCAGTGTCCCGCCAAAACGATTTCATCTCTCTCCTAGACTTTCCTGTTCCTGATTCTTTTTATTCATGAAAGTATGCTGCCGGACATGGCAATCCGCCTCGTGTTCATCCAGATCCGCAGGGGCATGATCTCCACAACTGCAAGGATCAAACAGTTCTTTGGCAAATGCTCTCCGTATATCTTCTGGCATCACTCCATCAGGAGACAATTTGGGTGGTTTTTTTGGAACAGCAGGAGGATCTTTTTGTTGCTGGAGATGAATGGAAACCAGGGGAGGTAATTCCATACGATAAGCATATTCGCAGTTCGGACAAGGGTTTTGTTCCGGTTCTTCATCCTCAAAAAAAGTTATTTCTTTCTGAACTTCTTCTACAAAACCACATTTTGGGCATTGTAGGTCAATCTGACGTGGCATGTCTGCCTCCAATATGATATATCTGAAAAGTTGATCACAAAGTGCTCACGTAACATCAGTTAGTGTTTCTTTGTGTTCTTAGTGGCTCAAGCTTATATATAATGATAACAAAACGCTTATGGATTTCTACACCCACAAATCATCAACGGTTCGTCAGCAGCGCAAATGGTGGAAAGTTCCTACCGCTTTATTTGCCCCAAAATACTCATTTTGGGTGATCTCATTTGCTGTATTTCTGATTGCTGCAGGAAGTTTATCTTACCTTTGGCAGTGGGCGAATTATCTCCAGTTAGGGTATCATACACAAGCTTTGGAAAAAGAGAAAGTTGTTTTACAGCAGAGGATTGCCTTACTGGAAATTGAAGTCCATTTTTTATCCCGTTTAGAGCGTGTGGACCACATTGCGACCACCCAGATGAATATGCGGCCTCCAACCCCTGCACAGCGTTTCATTCTCCAACCTCCTGATTCTAATGAATAAAATTCGTCAATTCAATGTTTATAGCTTCCATAGCCGCATCTTTTCAATCATGTGCCTGATCGGCTTCTGTTTTTTGGTGGTGCTCGGACGTATTTTTTACTTACAGATTTGGAATGCCGACTATTTTCACGAGCTGGCCCAGCGGCAACAGCAACGCACCATCCAATTGGAGAGCAAACGCAGTCCCATTTATGATCGTCAACAGCGCCTATTGGCCATTTCGGTGAAAGTCGACTCGGTCCATGCGTTACCGCAACGAGTGAAGGAACCAGAAAAGACAGCTAAAATACTATCATCTTTGCTCCAGATGGATGAAGCGGTGCTCCTGAAACGCTTAAAATCAAAGCGTTCTTTTGTCTGGTTGAAACGCCAGATCAGCCCTGTCCTCTCCACAAAAATCAAAGCGGCTAACTTAAAAGGGATCGCTTTCCTTCGCGAGTATCGCCGCTATTACCCTCTTGGCAATTTTGCAGGGCCGCTGCTTGGTTTCACAGGTGTGGATTCTCAAGGGTTGGAAGGGTTGGAATATGAGTACCAGGATTTATTACAAGGAAAAAAATACAATCATGTGGTCGAACAAGATGGGACTCACCGTGTGGTCCCTTCAGCCGAATATAACCGTGTTAAAGCTTCCAACCATTATGCTCTGCATTTAACCATCGATAGCTCTATTCAATACTTTGCCGAAAAAGCATTAAAAAAGGGCATTGCCCGCATGAATGCCAAAAAAGGTACTGCCATTGTGATGGAGACACAGACTGGTGCTATTTTAGCCATGGCCAATATACCTGGTTTTGATCCCAACAACTTCCAGAGATATCCCCGTTCTCACTACCTGAATTATGCAGTGACGAGTGGTTACGAGCCGGGCTCGACGCTCAAACTGGTGACACTGGCCAGCGCACTGGAAGAAAATATTCTGCAGAAAGACCAGGCATTTTTCTGTGAAAATGGGTCTTACCAAATTGCAGACCAAGTCATCCATGATATCAAACCCCATGGCTGGTTGACTGTGGAGCAAATCATTCAAAAATCTTCGAATATTTGTGCCAGCAAAATCGGACTTGCTATTGAGAAAGAAAGATTTTTTGATTATCTCCAGCAATTTGGATTTGGCAACAAAGTCAATATTGGTTTGTCTGCAGAAGCCGTGGGTAAAGTTCCTGTTCCCGAAGACTGGACTGAGGTGGATCATGCTTCCATCTCGTTTGGACATGGTATTCTCTCCTCACCCATTCAGTTATTAACCGCCATCAATAGTCTGGGAACAGGAGGTATGCTGGTTTACCCTTACGTGATCGAATCTGTCGAAAATAAGCAAGGGGAGCGAGCCCAGGAAATCAAAGATGTCAATGGCAAAGTTGTCCATCGTTTTGGAGCACGCAACAAAAAACGAGTTCTCAGTGAAAACACGGCCAGCCTGATTAAACAGTTCATGATTTCGGTTACTCAAAAAGGAGGCTCTGGGGTACTGGCAGCTATTCCAGGAGTGGAGGTTGCTGGAAAAACTGGAACTACCGAAATATTTGATGAAGTCACACAAACGTATTCCAAAAAAGAACACTTTGCCTCTTTCGTTGGTCTGGTTCCTGCTGCTAGCCCTGTATTTACCATTCTCGTGGTGGTGGAATCCCCGAAAAAAATCACATTATGGTGGGATTGTTGCCGCACCAATTTTCCGAGAAATTGCCGAACGCTCTCTGATTTTTCTTGGTAAAGGCATGGTTTCTATCAAAAGTGCTGAGCATGCTAAACGTTGAAATTCAAGGTGTAGTGACTTGTTTGGAAATTCGAGATTTTGTTTGATCAATTCAATGATCTATTTTGCTTCTTTTACTCCATAACCCTGGCCAGTCAATAAATTTAACTGGTATTGTGCATGAGGGTTTCCGTGTTCAGCCGCTTTTTCATACCACTCAATTGCTTTTTGACATCATGTGCGACTTTGGTAAAACAATACTTCTAACAGTTTTTAGTGTCATCCTGAACGGATGTGAAGGATCTCCTTTAATATCAACGATTTAACGAGATCCTTCGGCAAGCTCAGGATG
>JANQHV010000623.1 GCA_028282505.1 SAR324 cluster bacterium
TCCCAACTACTCCCTTGTCTTGGTTTCCAATCGTGATGAGTTCTATCACCGTCCTACCGATCCAGCTTCATTTTGGTCGGATGCACCCCACCTCTTAGCCGGTAGAGATTTACAAAACATGGGTACCTGGTTGGGCATCACCCATACTGGACGAATTGCGGCCTTGACCAATTTTCGTGATGCTGCGATGGAAAACAAGGAGATGCTGAGTCGAGGGTGGCTGGTACGTGATTTTCTTCTTGGAAAAGCTGATCCCGAGCAATATTTGTACACGATTGCCGAAGAAAAAGATCAATACAATGGGTTCAATCTATTGGTCGGTGATTTGCAATATTTGTATTATTACTCAAACCGGGGACAGGCAATACAAAGATTGGAATCTGGCTTACACGGTCTCAGTAATCATTTACTCAATACACCGTGGCCCAAGGTCAAACAAGGGAAAGAAAATCTGCAAAACCTGATAGAAACTCATCCAGATTTTTTAGTAGAGGATTTATTAGATTTAGCAGCAAATGACAACATATTCCCCGATGAAGAGTTACCACAAACGGGGGTCAGTATCGAATGGGAAAGAGCCTTGTCCCCTTTATTTATTTCTACACCAACTTATGGGACACGTGCGTCCACAGTGATTCTCGTTGATAAGAAAAATTGTGTCACATTTGTGGAGAAATCCTTAGTCAAATATCCCGATCAATGGCAGCTACAAAAATTTCAATATCAATTGCAGGAGAACTGATTTGACACCAAATACACGCAATTTTGTCATCGGAACCAGTGGTCATATTGATCATGGCAAGACAACATTGATCAAGGCTTTGACTGGTATTGACACGGATCGTCTCGAAGAAGAAAAAAAGCGTGGTATTACAATCGATCTTGGGTTTGCTCACTATTCAGATGGAAACGACATCCATTTGTCTTTTATTGATGTGCCGGGTCATGAAAAATTTGTGCATAACATGCTTGCAGGAGCTGCCAGTATTGATGCGGTTTTGCTGGTCATTGCTGCAGATGAAGGAGTCATGCCTCAAACAAGAGAACACTTGGACATTTGTCATTTGTTGAAAATTCGCTCTGGACTGGTGGTGTTGACACGTTGTGATCTGGTAGAAGATACGGACATGCTGGAACTCTGCAAGGAAGAAATCAAAGAGCTGACAATAGGAACTTTTTTGGAAAATGCCCCTATTGTTTCTGTGTCTGCCATCACAGGAGAAGGACTGGATTCCCTGCATACAGAGTTAACGAAGCTCCATCAATCATTACAACCCCGAGAATTTGAAAAACCGCTGCGTTTCTCTGTGGATCGCTCTTTTACCATGAAAGGGTTTGGGACGGTTGTGACAGGAACCATGCTTTGTGGGCGTTTGGATAAAAATGATCAAGTTCTGCAATTCCCTGCCAAAACCCCAGTACGCATTAGAGGATTCCAGGTTCATGGAAAAGCGGCAGAGCAAGTAGAGGCAGGACAACGTGTTGCCATCAATATTGCTAATCTGACCAAAGAAGAAATCCAGCGTGGTGACCAGCTCGCTCATCCTGGCTCCTTATTGAACAGTTATATGCTCAATGTCGAGTTGCATTTGCTAAAAACAGCCCCCCATCCTTTACGCAAAAGAGACCGAGTTCGTGCTTACTTTGGCACTCGGGAAGTGATGGGACGGATCATTCCCCTGGAGAAAGAGGAATTGGATTGTGGGAGCACACAACTGGTTCAATTGCGCCTGGAACAACCAATCAGCACCCGTTTTGGTGATCGTTTCATTATTCGTAATTTTTCTCCAATTTTTACCCTGGGAGGAGGGCGGGTGATTGATCCTGCTCCTGGAAAATCCAGACGTATCCGGGCAAAACTACAGGAGCGTTTGGACGCATTAAGAGAAGATGATGAAGACCTTGCTACAGAACAGGTTATCTATCTGCAATCCACCCAAGGAGTCCCATTTCATGAATTGACAGTTAGAACAGGAGCTTCTGAAAAACAAGCCAGTAAAATAGTCAATCGTTTATCGTCTCAACAAAAAATCTTTTGTATTGATCCGCTGGAAAAACGCTTCTTGCACATCGATCACATGTCACGCATTGGGGAATTTGTTTGTCGCTTAGCACAGCTGTTTCACCAAAAATTTCCTGAGCGAGAAGGGATGACGAAGGCTGAATTGATGGGGAAACTCTCTTTATTATTCAAGACAGAAAAAGAAGTCGATCTCCTCCTCAAATATCTTGTAAAAAACAAATCATTGCAGGAAAACAATCAATATTACTTTCTTCCTGGTCATCAAAAAAGTCTGTCTCAAGATCAAGAGCACTACTTGCAATATTGTGTGAGCATTATTGAAAAATCAGGTCACCAGCCACCAAGACGGACTCACTTATTAGAAAAATGTGATTTGAGTGAAAAGGAAGGCATTGCTTTGCTAAAACTTGCAGTTCATGATCAACTCCTGATTCGTGTTGCAGATGATCTCTACTATACACCCAAACAGATCGAAGAAATAACCTCATGTCTCCACCAATATTTTGCACAAAAACAACAACTGACCGTCATTGATTTCAAGGAGCTGCTGCAAATCTCCCGGAAGCACGCAGTAGAACTTTTAGAGTATTTCGATACCAAACACTTGACGAGTCGTATTGATAATTACCGTATTTTACGAACATCAACATAACGAAAAAAAATAGGAGCAAAAAATGGGCTTAATTCGTGCACAATCTCGATTTTTTATGAAAACTTTGTTCAAACGAAACTATGATGCGTTAACAGCCTCTGGTCAGAGTATGGTCGATAAAATCGTTATTGCTGTTGACATTGCAGTCGTGATCGGTCTTTTTTTACTGTTATAATGAGGATTGGCCTTATGATGAAATAGCAACTGGATTTTCTGAAACTTCCATTTATTATGCTTTGATCAAGAAGCGATGCTGTTGTCTGAAAAATATGTTGCTAGTTATCGAAATGAAAGCTATTGTGAGCCCTCCGGTTGTGGGGGGATTACAAGATACAGTTCATACAAAAGTTACTGATATAGTTTATAAAAATCTGTTCTATTAGTGAAGAGTAACAATTACATGAATTTTGATTGATACGAGGGAACGTGGGCATTTTTTCATCAGTCTCCGGATATTTTTCACACGACATGGCAATTGATTTAGGAACTGCTAACACCTTGGTGTATATGAAGGGTCAGGGAGTCGTGATCCGAGAGCCATCTGTCGTTGCTGTACAACGAGATCACAAAGGAGGTTATAAAGTTCTAGCTGTTGGTGAAGAAGCAAAATCCATGTTAGGCAGAACTCCAGGGAACATCATGGCGATTCGTCCCATGAAAGATGGGGTGATTTCTGACTTTGATGTCACTCAAGAAATGCTGAGATATTTTATTCGGCATGTGCAAAAAACAAATTCTTTGATTCGCTTCAAGCCACGAATCATCATTGCGGTTCCATCAGGAATTACTCAAGTAGAAAAACGGGCCGTCATGGAATCCGCAGAATCTGCAGGAGCACGTGAAATTTTTCTAATTGAAGAACCGATGGCCGCTGCGATTGGTGCGGGGCTTCCTGTCACCGAAGCAAGTGGTAATATGATTGTTGACATCGGTGGAGGTACCACAGAAGTTGCGGTCATCTCTTTAGCCGGTATTGTCTACAGTGATTCTGCCAGAGTGGGTGGTGATGCCATGGATGAAATCATTGTCCAATTTGTCAAAAAGAAATACAACTTATTGATTGGAGAAAGAAGTGCAGAGGAAATCAAAATCCATATTGGCTCTGCCTTTCAACCAGAACAACCCAAAACCAGGGAAATCAAAGGACGTGATTTAGTCACTGGAATTCCAAAAACACAAGTATTGAGTGATGAAGAAATTCGAGATGCTTTAAAAGATGTGTGCAGTGAAATTGTTCACACGGTCCGTAATGCCTTAGAGCGGACTCCCCCTGAACTGGCATCGGATATTGTTGACAAGGGAATTGTTCTGGCAGGAGGAGGTTCTCTGTTGTCAGGGCTGGATGTTTTGTTGAGAGATCAAACAGGACTTCCTGTTTTCCATGCCGAAGATCCATTGACTTGTGTCGCCCTGGGAACAGGAAAGGTACTAGATCAAATTGATTTATTATCTTCTATTGCGTTGTGATTGTGTTTTTTGGTAAAACAAAGGAAAACCCGACACGATCACATTTCTTTTAGGCAAATTTGCTCAATCCCCTCACCTTTGCATCATCTTTATTGTTGATTCTTGAGCGATGTTTGATTTGATCAAGAAGTACCGTCTTTCTCTTTCCATCATTATTGTCATTTTCGGTACGTTTATTTACTTTTTTCAGGGGAGCAAGATCGAAGAAAATACCCGCATTCAATCTCTCACACAAACCCTGACTTATCCTGTACAAATCCTGGTGCATCATACCGTCTCTTTTACTAAAGATATCATACAGTCTTATTTTTATTTTGTCAGGTTGCGTGAAGAGAATGAAAACCTGAAACAACAGAATGCCGCATTACAAGAAGAAGTGAATCGCTATATCGAAGAATCGATTCAATTCAACCGACTGAAGGTACAGCTCAAATTTGCAGAACAAAATCCCGATAAAAAAATTTTTACAGAAGTTATTGGTGAATCGGTTGATAACTTTCATCGCACCATCCAAATCAATCGGGGTTCCAGGCACAACATCAAAAGAAATTTTCCGGTCATCTTAAAAGAAGGAGTGGTGGGACGAGTACAGGCAGTGACTCCATTTCAATCAACGGTACAACTGATTTTGGATCGTCGCAGCCGATTTCCTGCCATCATTCAACGCACCAGAGCCAAAGGGATGATTTATGGAACCCATGGTGGTTTAGAATTGAGAAGAATCCATCTACGAGAAGACATTAAGATTGGAGACCGGGTGATTACCAGTGGTTTGAGTGGATTATTTCCAAAAGGCTTACTTTTTGGTATTGTAACTGCGATTGAACATGAAGAGCATGAACTTTTTCAAACAGCAAAACTACAGCCTGTCGTCGATTTTGATAAACTCGAAGGAGCTTTCGTGATTCTGAAAAGCACATCTCAACCTAACCCTCCTTTATTTTCGGAATAATGAGACATATATTTTGGTGCATTGCAGGTATTTGTGGATTGTGGTTGGAAGTATCAATCAGCAACCACGCTCGCATTGCCGATTTAAAAATTAATACAGTGTTGATCATACTGCTGATCTTGATGTTACGCTGGAAATCCCCTTTTATCCTTTTTTATGGTTGGGCTTTTGGTTTGATGACCGACTCTCTGTCTCATTCCATCCACGGACTCAATGCTCTTTCATTTTTCATGACTCTCCTCTTGACACGATGGGTAGGCGAATGGATTTATGATGACAATGCATTTTCCACTGTACTTTTTGTAGGACTTTTGTCTTTAGTTGAAGGAGGATTTACTTTAACATTATTGAAGTTGTTTGCGACAGATTTATCATGGAACCTCCTCTTTCTAAAAAACGTATTGCCAATATCGGTCGTTCATGGACTCATTTCTCCCATATTTTTGTTACTTCTGATCCGTTTTGAACGTTTTTTCCACTTGGATCCGGAAAACCAAATAACCACCACGGCCCCTTGAGAACCTGTTTGGAAAAGATGGTTCGTAGTGAAAAATCGATCTCGTTGAGCGAATTTTTGAGAAAATTTAAGGCGGATAGCCGACCTATTTAACGAAAATTTTCTCAAAACAGACGCCAATGAGACGGTTTTGCATCAGAATCAGGTTTTTCAAACAGGTTCTGAGCGTGTTTGTGATGTATCCGTTGGAAGTATTATGAAAGCCAGGTTATTAGAGCCAGAAGAGTTTCGCTTATTCCGCAATCGTTCTATCATTATTGGAATTGTGATTGCGTTTATTTTCTCTTTGCTAGCATCCCGTTTATGGTATTTACAAGTGCTCAATGGGGAAAAATACTCAGAGATTTCTCGTGGAAACCGGATTCGTTTGATACCACAAGCAGCTCCAAGGGGCGTTGTTTATGATCGTCATGGGGTTGCCTTAGCCGACAATCGTCCTGCTTATCAATTACAGTTAATCAGAGAAGATACTTCAGATATAGAAACAACCCTGCGTAATCTTTCAACGGCTTTAAAGATTCCTTATGCGGCTTTACTGAAAAAACTGGAAGATCATCGTTTTCAGGCCCCGTTCAAACCAA
>JANQHV010000009.1 GCA_028282505.1 SAR324 cluster bacterium
GTCCAAAGGAGGAAGCTTATAATACCCTGTGGCAGTGAACTCAATGCCATTGTCTTGAAAATGCGTTGTGACATGGCCGATGTCGATTACTTTAAAAGAGATTCCAGTTATCTTACCTCAGAAATCCTCAAACGATTCAAAGAGAATGGCATTGAGTTCACTGCCACAGGGTATTATAAGCTTCCTCCTTTGGACGACAATAAGTGAAAAATCATTGAGAACTCCTCTCGCCCCAGGTGCTCAAATGGACCTGTGGGCGAGTGGTCAAGATAAATGAAATGGTATTGATGCAGTCCTTGGTCGATTATTGACCAGCAGATGCTTATTCTTGATTGGTAGAAGCTGAAATTATGACTAAAAATCTTTTTTTATGGGCCCTACCGCGTTCACGTTCTACTGTTTTTGGACGAATCATGTTGGAACGTGGTGATTTTCACATCATGCACGAACCCTTTGGGCCTCACTATTACTTCAGTACAGGGCGCAGGACACAACGTGAAACAGGGGTGAAACCTCAACCAGAACATGAGTTTGAAGCGATTTGGCAAAATTTTATGAATCAGCAAAAACAGAAACCTGTTTTTATCAAAGAGTTGGCTTATCAAGTTGCCCATCGTGTCGATGCAGAGTTTCTCTCTTATTTCACTAATACGTTTCTCATCCGCAATCCTGCCCAGACCTTGCCCTCTCTCTATGATAAATGGCCAGATTTCTTTCTGGAAGAGGCCAGCTATGCGGAACAATACAAAGTATTCAAACAAGTACAAGAAATAACCGGGACAGTTCCTGTTGTGATTGATGCCGATGATTTAGTGACACATCCAGAGGCGACAATCAAAGCTTATTGTGAGGCCGTCGAGATTCCTTTTATTGCAGAGGCCATGCAATGGGAATCAGGACCTCGTCCAGAATTCAACTGGTGGGAGGGAGGAAGCTGGCATACGGATGTCAATGCCAGCACTGGTGTGAAGGTTATCAATAAAAAAGAGTATCCCTCTGTCAATGCTAATGAGAAATTAAGAGACTCCTATGCTTACTGCTTACCTTATTTTCAGAAGATGCATGCCCATCGTCTCCGTATCAATGATTCGTGAAAGAAGGGAACAGGTGTATTTTGCTGATAGGCAATCATAAAAATTATAAGGATTTAACTTATGCGATATATTAAAGAATTACCATCCGAGCGTTTAGAGTTTCAAATGTTTGTTTTGGATGAACTGGCCGATGCTCTACTCGCTAAGGGAGAGGATGTAATCAAAGTTACCATTGGGATTGCTGAATTACCAATTCCTGAACGAGTACAGAAGGTGTTTGCGGAAACTCTCCATGATCATGAAAAAACTCATGTGGTTTATCCTGAAGGACTGCCTGAATTACGACAGGCGATTGCCCGATACTACAAGGAGCATTTTCATGTAGAGACCAGTCCCGACAATGTATTCATCAATGTGGGAACAAGTGCTGTCTTCCGTAATCTGTTTCAATTGTTGAGTCGTCCCGGTTTGGAGATTTTGTTGCCACAACCCTATTATTGTCTATATTTATTGAGCGCAATCCTGAGCGATGCCACAATCAAGTACTATGATCTGGATCTCAAGACAGGCGGTATCGACTTTGATTCATTCAACCAGGTCTTTGATCGCGAGAAATCATCTGTTATTGTGCTGAACAGTCCTGGCAACCCATTGGGGAATGTCATTCCCCGTCAAGATATTGTGCGATTGAATGATATCGTTGCCGGACAAGCATATATCATCCATGACGAAATTTATAACAATGTGGTTTTTTATGATCAGTATGAGTCACCGCTGACTTATTTGAATAGATACAAAGATGCGCATATTATTACGAATGCATTTTCCAAAGGTTTCCGTATGTACACCAAACGTGTGGGGTATGCGATTGTACCAGAGCCTCTTATTATGCCAGTTCGTATCATGCAACAACATACTTTGTTAACAGCTGACCCTGTGAATCAACATGGTATGGTCGAGGCATTGAGGGATTTGGATAGCCCACGTGAGCTGATGGAAGTGTATCGCAGTCGGGCCGAATATTCATACAATACCTTGAAAGATACCGGCTGTCACCCCATTAAAGCTCATGGTGGATTTTATGTGACCTTAGATTGTGAAAACTGGATCAAAGAAAAAGGGTTCACCGATTCCAAAGATTTGGCAAAAGACATTTTGGAAAAAGTTTATGTGGCTACAGTACCTGGTACTGATTTTGGGATACCCAATACATTGCGCCTGGCCTTTTGCAATAGCCGCTACAATGAAGCCATTGATCGTTTACGTATCTATTTCACAGGAGCGGTAGTATGAACTCAACAACTTATGATATCATTCGTGATGCCTACGATCTGGTATATGTGGATACCTATAAAAAAGTGCCATTCCTGGCTGATATTTTAAAAAAGTATCATGTTCAAACAGCTTTGGAGTTGGGAAGTGGTTCTGGTTTATTTTCCATTCCTCTCAAACAAGCAGGTTTTGATATTGAGGGATTAGAAATCAGCGAAGAGATGATTGCCTTCATGAAAAAGAAAAATAGTGATTTTACCATTCATCACGGCAATATCCAAAATTATCAATTGAACAAACAGTTTGACGCTATTCTCTTGCTGAGTTCCATGTTGGTCCTGCTGGATAGTCATGAAGCAATTGAAGAAAGCCTGCGTTGCAGTTACAATCACTTACCTCCCAAAGGCATCTTCTTTCTGGAGTTGCCCAATCACCCTGTTGAAATTCGAGAAAGCAATCATTGTCAAGAGGTACATACCAGTAACGACCATAAAACGATTGTTGTCATTCAAAGCCATGCCACTGAACAATTTTGGCGAGAATATTGGTTTATTTTCCGTCAAGAGCATGAAACCTTTTCTCAAGAAACCACAATTTGTGATGAGCTTCTTTACTCTCCTGACACGTTGCAGGCACAATTACAAGAGACAGGGTTTGAAATTATCGAAACCTATGGTGATTTATTTGGTGCTCCTTTTGATGAGAATAACTCATGGCGGCGGGTATGGGTATGCCAAAAACAATAACTCCTGTGGAGGGGTTGTCACCAAGTTTATTGGCCGCCTGTGAGCATTATAACCATGACCTTGCTGATCAATTTTATAAACATGTATGGGCAGGTGATGATATTTTTATTGGGTTGAGTTGGCAGGATGAAAACACAGAATCTGAAAGCATTGCCACTGCTTGTCAAAAAATGGTGGACAACATGGTGGCTGCCATACCCCATCGTCAGCATCGCAATATTCACTTGCTTGATTTAGGAGCCGGTTACGGGGCAACAGCCCGTTATCTGACTCGTCAATACGGTTTTCAAGTTGATTGTCTCAATTTGAGTGAAATCCAAAATATGGAAAATCAGCGTTTGAATCATGAACATGATTTAAATGATAGAATTCGGGTGTTTCAGGGAAACTTTGAAGCACTCGAATTCTCTGATGCAACCTACCAGGTGGTTTGGTCGCAGGATGCTTTTTTGCACAGTGAGAATCGTTCTGCGATTTTTCATGAAATTGACCGAGTTTTGCAAGATGGCGGTGATGTTGTTTTTACGGATATTTTACAAGCTGAAAACAGTCCTTTCCATGTTTTGAAACCAGTCTTAGCACGTTTCGATTTAAAGAGCCTGGCCACACAATCATTTTATCATGAACAAGCCAAAAGATTGGGTTGGCAAGTGAAGATCATACGGGATATATCCCCTCATTTGACCAAACACTATGAGCGAGTCACTCATGAACTGGATACAAACTATGACCAACTGTTGCAAGTGTTCGATGCTGATTATCTCGTAAAAGTGAGACAGGGCATGAGCCACTGGATTGCAGCAAGTGAGCAGGGGCATTTGAAATGGGGTATGTATCATTTTAGAAAAGATTCATGAGAAGCATCATGCATCCAATTTTTGATACTCTAAAAGGAAGTATAGTAACTTAAATGTACATTGTTATTTTTTCACGTCCCCAAAAACCATATAAAAAGGAGAAACTATGGAAAATAAGCCCGCAATCGGATTGATTGAATTACCTGAACTGGGTTTGCTGGACCCAGATGGACAAAACATGCTTTCTGAGGAAAGTGAAGGCTTCGTCTTGATCAGCAAGCAAATCCTAATGGCCAATCTGGAAGCCGCAGGATTCAACACACACTTGTATAACCTAAAAAATGGAGACACTGTTTATGAATATGGGAAAGCCAGTTGGGGTGGTAAAGAATTAACAAAAGTGTCTGTGGGAGGCAGTATCCACAACATCGATCCAACAGAAAATGATGCGTGGGGTGTGACCAATAATTTTTCTCAATACCGAGAAATTGCCTGTATTGCGATTGAACACTTAGCCAGTCGGGGCAAACCTGTGGTGATTGGCGGTTCAGATGTCGCAGCGGAACCTAAACCTTATCTGGATGCTGGTGCGACGGCAGTCATCTTAGATAAAACAGGAGCGGCCAATGCTCCAACCCTGGATTATGTTCTTGGCAAAACACCACGGCAAGAACTCTCTGGTGTGATTTTAGCCAACGGAGCACAGCAACCCCCTCGCGAAGTTCGATCTCCTATGAGACCCCAACAATGGGCATTGCCTGAACAATCGGTAGTGGAGCAATGTTTGGGAACACGTTACAAAGGACTCCCGTTTCCTGAAGACAATCCCAAAGTTGGTTCGGTGTTCACTGATATTGGTTGTGATCAAAAATGTGATTTTTGTCAGACTCCTACTTATAGCATTGGGTATCGGGCTATGACACCAGACCGAGCTTTGGAATGGTTTGCTACGCAAAAGCAAGCGGGAGCTCGTTTTATCTTGAACAATGCTGATCAGTTTTTGGGTCGTGTTCTCAAAAAGGGAGGACGTGAAGAAGTTTTAGAAATCATGCAGGGAGTACGAGACATGGGGCTCTCGGTGATTTGGGGAAATGGTTTGGAATTGAAAAAAGCTACTATGGGGCACGGTATTAAACAATCCACTGATTTTGCACCCGACGAAGAATTGATCAACGCCCTTTGGGGTTGGGACGGCCATGCGGGTTGTTACTTTGGTTACCTTCCTGCTGAACGTCCTTTGTTAGGAAGAGAGAACTATCGCAAACTATTACCCTGGCAAGAGCATTGTGAAGTGGTCAAAGCTGTTGCGAGGACCGGAACCCCTTATTTGCGTTATGGTGTGATCATTGGGTTGGCCGAAGATGATCTCGAAACTTTTCAGTACTTGGAAGAAGCTTTGTGGGGACTTTTTGAAGAATTGGAGAAAATTAACCCTGAGGTGAACTTTCAGATCGCACCCTTTGCTATTTCTCCGATTCCAGGAACACTTCAAGGTCTCAATTTGCGTAAATCAGGGCTGGTGCGCTTTGAGGATCCCAGCATTTTTGGTAGTGTCTGGACTCCTGCTGTGGATACCCACCATTTGAGTTACGAAGAAGTGGCTCAATGGCAAGTACGCCTTTCTGGAATCGGGCGAAAATTCATGAATGATGGTTCCACGCGAGAAGCAACCACCTAGACTCCTGTCTTGGAATTTGTTAGATCATTTGTTATCGCGGTGACAACAGAGGTCGTCGAGTGGCAAATTTGCCTGGGCAATGTGGGGCGTAATCAATGCACTAGCACATAACATTGTTACACATTGCCTCCTGTGTTGTTCCGGGTGGATACGAGGAATCTTAAAGTGTGTAAAGATTTCTCACGTTTGTTAGAGCCGGTGGTCGGTACGCCGAAGCAGGGCCACTGCGACGCCGATGCAATGACACTTTGTACTATAATGTAGGATGCCAGTATAAATAGGGGGATGGTTCCAATCTGGAGCATCTCAATTGGTCTTCGAAAGATGTCAATTGATCTTAGTTTTTTCATGCTCCCAAAAATCATATAAACAAGGAGAAACTATGGAAAATAAGCCCGAAATTGGATTGATTGAACTCCCTGAACTGGGTTTACTGGACCCAGACGGAGAAAACATGCTTACTGATGAAAATGAAGGTTTTGTTTTGATCAGCAAGCAAATCTTAATGGCTAATCTGGAAGCCGCAGGATTCAACACACACTTGTATAACCTGAAAAATGGAGACACCGTTTATGAATATGGGAAAGCAAATTGGGGCGGTAAAGAATTAACAAAAGTTGCTGTGGGAGGCAGCATCCACAGCATCGATCCATCGGAAAAGGATATGTGGGGTGTGACCAACAATTTCTCTCAATACCGAGAAATTGCGTGTATTGCGATTGAACACTTAGCCAGTCAGGGCAAACCAGTGGTGATTGGTGGTTCGGATGTTGCGGCAGAACCTCAGTCTTATTTGGATGCTGGAGCCACCGCTGTGATTCTGGATAAGTCTGGAGCGGCCAATGCACCCACCCTGGATTATGTCCTTGGGAAAACACCAAGACAAGAACTCTCGGGAGTGATTTTAGCCAACGGAGCACAGCAACCCCCTCGCCAAGTTCGATCACCTCTAAGACCACAACAATGGGCGTTGCCTGAACAATCGGTAGTGGAACAATGTTTGGGAACACGTTACAAAGCACTCCCATTTCCTGAAGACAATCCCAAAATTGGTTCGGTCTTTACCGATATTGGTTGTGACCAAAAATGTGATTTTTGCCAAACCCCTACTTATGGTATTGGTTATCGAGCCATGACGCCAGACCGGGCTTTAGAGTGGTTTGCCACGCAAAAGCAAGCCGGGGTTCGTTATGTATTGAACAACGCTGATCAGTTTTTAGGTCGTGTTCTCAAAAAAGGGGGACGTGAAGAAGTTTTAGAAATTATGCAGGGGGTGCGAGACATGGGACTCTCTGTCATGTGGGGTGCTGGCTTGGAATTGAAGAAAGCTACCAAGGGGCACGGTATCAAAAAATCCACTGATTTTGCACCTGACGAAGAATTGATCAATGCCCTTTGGGGTTGGGACGGCCATGCAGGCTGCTACTTGGCTTACCTTCCTGCCGAACGTCCTTTATTTGGGAGAGAAAACTACCGCAAACTGTTGCCCTGGCAAGAACATTGCGAAATGGTCAAAACCATTGCAAACACCGGGATTCCTTATTTGCGTTACGGTGTGATTATTGGGTTTGCCGATGATGACCACGAAACTTTGCAGCATTTGGAAGAAGCTTTGTGGGGCCTGTTTGAAGAATTGAATACAGTCAACTCTGAGGTGAACTTTCAGGTTGCGGCTTTTTCTATTTCTCCGATTCCAGGAACGCAGCAAAGTATCAATTTGCGTAAGTCAGGGTTGGTGCGCTTTGATGATCCCAGCATTTTTGGCAGTACTTGGACTCCTGCTGTGGATACCCACCATTTGAGTTACGAAGAAGTCGCCCAATGGCAAATACGCCTTTCTCAAATTGGGAGAAAATTCATGAGCGATGGTGCCTGGCATGTGGCAGAAAATAAAAACTTTCAATTATAGATCAATAATAACAACAGCTTCAATCAAAAATCGCAAATGAGTTAGGGATTAGCGTTACCAAAGCCGATGATCAAACCATGAATGCCATTGATTTAACTCCCCACCAGGTTTGTCCAAAGTGGAATTACACGATTCGGCACCATAGGGGGGATGAATTTGTTTTTTCAACCCCTTTGCCAAAGTGTTTCAAAGATTGCCGTTTCAGGCAATTCGACACCATGACCATTGCCCTGCAAAGGGGCAATTCGGTCGCCTGGGAGTTTTCGATGGCTTTTCCAGGGATAACCCAATACTAAGGGCTCGGTGAGGTCACATCCAGCAATAAGTTTTTCCGGAGGTGCACCCAATGCCAAATGTAAGGCTGCTGCACTTCCAATGGGACCACTCCAGGGACCATCAATCCGAACTGAAAGCCCGGCATCCAACGCCATATCTCGTGCAACTCGTGCGACCGACAATCCTCCCAACGGTGCGGCAGGTTTGATACAAACGGAAGCTGTGATAGGTTGAGAACACACGGCCGCATAGTGCTGGAGTGATTTCAGGCATTGATCAAACAGGATGTTTTTGCCTGTGCGTTGTGCTACTTCAATATTCATTGGAACGTTATTGCAGAGTTCTTCCCACACAATGCGTGAATCCTCATACTGTTGGACGACAGATAGAGCCTGCTCGACATTTAAAGCTCCATTAAAATCCAGTAACAATCTCTGATTTTGGGTGGCAACTCTCAAGGCTGTCTCAATTCGTTCAAAATCCAAATCTAATTGGCCTTCGCCCAGTTTGACCTGAATGACTTCACGAGTGGCCCCCACATCTCGGATTTTTTGGTGGATGACTTGAGGAGTAGCGCAACCAATCGATAAATAATCGGTAACACTCTGATTCATAGAGCCACCCAGAAAAGCAAAGAGCGGCGCATTAGCTTTTTTCGCACAAAAGTCGAGATGGGCGGTTTCCAAAGCAAATGCTAAACCATAAAGCCGTATATCACGAACCCTCAAGTGGTGTGCAAGGATGGGAAGGTTCTGGATGGAAAGTGGCTCTAGTTCAACTAAGGTCTCATTTTCTAAAATTTCGCATGTCTCAGGTGCGTATCGAGCGGAGCGGACCACTTCTCCATAGCCACAAGTTCCATCTTCAGCAGTGATGCGCAAAACCCTGGTCGTCAGTCTATCCTGAGTAACATAGGACATGACGTAAGGTCCATCTCGAAATTGAAATTCTAGATTCCAACCGTGGATGGCGATCAATTTCATGTATTTCTCTTGAATTTTATTGGTTTCTCTGGGTTGGTAACAAATTTTGATGCAGAAAATGCTCTTAGAGGGCGTTTAAAAATTTTTCTCTGAATAAAGGGTAGGCCAAAATGAAAATGAGATCAACATTTAACTTTTGCCATAGGCTAAAAATACTTCCTGCTTTTATTGTTTTGAGACAGGTTAGGCCAAAAGATTGCATGTGGATGAGATCAAGGTCAGTACTTAATCTTGCCTTTTTGCAGTAGAAAAGCAACACTCTGATAGAAACAAACTTCTGTTGCTTCGTTTGAGGATGTTCGATGATCAAAGTATTATATGTTGATGCCAAAACAAATCGTGGTATGGAACTCAAGGGAGTGTTGGGTTCTGATGAATATAACATTGATGTAGCGTTCACAGGCTGGGAAGGGCTGGGCGCGGCCATGTTGTATAATCCAGATATCATGCTGCTGGATTTGTTAATACCTGTGATGGATGGGGTAGAACTGTTGAGGCTGCTCCGTACAGAAGAAAAGCAAGCCCATCTACCTGTACTTGGCTTTACATATCCCCGCAATGAAGATTTCGAGAAACGGGCACTGGAAATGACATGTGCGGGCATATTTGAATACCCTTTTCAGCCCGATGTGCTCTCTGAGATGATTCAGCAAGCAGTGGCTGCGACTGAGGAACAAAAGAAGTCCACCGAACAGAAAGAACTTCCTGAACCTTCAAAATAAACTTCTTTGTTTTCAATTCGATAGTTTTTGGATTCCAATCTCACAGTTTTCTCCATTGATATCCCATTGCGTAGGGTTACCAATAGATTCCGTGGTGATTTTCAAAGCCAGTGTTTCGGTCTTGATGAACTGGTCAAATGTATTAATCGCTTTTTGTAGTTTGGGTGTGGTTTGGTAGCTGATTTGGATATTGTCCATCACCTCCAGTTCCATGTCTTTCCGCATGTTTTGCACCTTATTGATGAACTCTCGGGCAAAGCCTTCTTCAATCAATTCTTCGGTCAACTCGGTATCCAGGGCAACCGTTAGATTATTTTCGGTCAATACCAACAAGCCTTCTTTTTCATGGCGCTGGATAAGAATGTCGTTGGCATCGAAAGTCAAAGATTCACCATCTACTTCAAGTGAAATAGTTTGACCACCCAGCAGTTGCAGAATCGAGTCTGTGTCGATTTGCGAGATGGCCTGAGCGACTTTCTTCATCTTTGGACCGAGTCGGGGGCCCAGTAGTTTGAAGTTGGCTTTGGCACTGAAGGTAACCAGGTCTTCCTCATTTTCAGCAATAACCACTTCTTTAATATTCAGTTCGTCGGTGATCAAATCGACCATATCGGTCAAAATATTTTTCGCTTCCGGATCGCGAGTCACCAGAAAGATTTTTGCCAGTGGTTGTCTGATTTTCAGTTGATGCTTACTCCGCAGAGCACGTCCCATGCTGACGGTGGAAAGAATCAATGCCATTTTTCTTTCCAGAGGCATGTCCCGGTGTTCTGAGTGGGTTCCTGGAAAATCAGCCAGGTGCACACTGGAAGTGCTATTGGCTTCCCGCAGAGTTTGATAAATTCCTTCTGCAACAAATGGAATGAAGGGCGCAATGACTTTGGAAAGGTGGAGG
>JANQHV010000576.1 GCA_028282505.1 SAR324 cluster bacterium
TTGCGAAGAATCTCAATAATTTCAAAGAGATCCTTCGACAAGCCGCTTCGGCGTACCGTCAGGATGACATATTGTATACTTTTAAACGCAACTTCGTATCAACGCTTCAACTTATGTACTGACAAGTAGACGAAGATCTTCTAAAAAAACCGACACAGTTTTTATTTATTTTCCGATATCATAGAACTGTCTTAGAACCTATTTGGAAAAGATGGTTCGTTTACTTCTGCGATGCCGACAGAAGTGCCAGAGTTAGAAGTAGAACCAGATGGTCAACTTTCTCTTTGTGCCTTCTGCCTTTGTGCCTTGCGTAGAATTGAGGAAAGCTTTTATAAAGAGACGACCTGTAGTAAGGTGTGGTGCACCTAACATTGGTTATTTTTTCAAATTTCTGTCGGAAATGAGTATTTGAAAACGTCTATCCAATGACTGGTATTGCAAATGAAATATTTCTCACATTCAACCGACCTGGAGGAACTATGTTGTATATGTGTCTACTTTATGAAAGTGAAGAAGCCGGAGCGATCCGCAATGGGCAAGGCAAAGAAGAGATGGTTCAAGAATTTGTGGAGTTAGAAAAAGAAATGAAGAAACGAAATGCCTATATTCTGGGAAAACCGTTGATGCCCACTGATACGGCAACAACGGTTCGGATCACTAGCGGAAAAACTGTGTTTACGGATGGGCCTTTTGCGGAAACTAAAGAGCAGTTGATTGGTTTTTACCTGCTGGATTGTCAAAACCTGGACGAAGCGTTGGAATTTGCTGAAAAAATTCCGGTAGCACGCACTGGCAGCATCGAAGTGCGCCCGGTTCAAGTGTTAGACCCTGCAACTCAAGCACTATTCAATAATGTCTGAAATACGATTTGACGACCTGATCAAAACAGAATCCCCAAGAGCCCTTGCTACACTGATTGGACTGTTAAAAGATTTTGATCTTTCCGAAGATGTTTTGCAGGAAAGTTGGGAGGTGGCTTTTAAAAAATGGCCGTTGGAAGGAATACCTAAAAATCCAGTTGCCTGGTTGGTTACCACCGGACGCAACAAAGCAATCGATCGATTTCGCAGAAAAAAAACAGAACAGGGTTTTGCAGAACAAATGCAAATGGATTCTGAAATGTTTGAAAATATTTCAGAATTTCGTGCAGATGATGAAGACGAGCGAGTTTATTTTGATGACAATTTATTAAAACTTATCTTCACTTGTTGTCATCCTACCCTGTCTGCAGAAGCGCAAATCGCCCTGACATTAAAAACCATCGTCGGATTGTCGGTAGAAGAAATCGCCAGGGCATTTCTCATGTCTTCTCGTGCCATGGAACAGCGTCTGGTTCGGGCAAAAAGAAAAATTAAGTTGGCAAAAATTCCTTATGCAGTGCCTGGCCCCCAACAATTACCAGAACGTCTGGAAGCCGTTTTGCTGACGATCTATCTTATTTTCAATGAGGGCTATACTGCCAATGAAGGCGAAGCTCCCATTCGCAAAGAACTCTGTACAGAAGCCATTCGGTTGGCACGCTTAGTTCACCGTTTATTTCGGGGGGAACCAGAAGTCATTGGTTTACTGGCTCTGTTTTTATTGCAGGATGCTAGAAGGAAAGCCCGGATGGATGCTTCTGGCAATTTAATCTCTTTGGAAGAACAAAATCGTTCTTTATGGAATCAATCACAGATCATGCAAGGTTCGATCCTTGTTGAAAAAGCACTTCGCCTCAAACACCCCGGTCCTTATCAAATTCAGGCAGCAATTGCCGCACTGCATGACCAGGCTCAATCCGCAGAAGAAACCGATTGGATTCAAATATCCCTCCTATATCAGGAATTGATAAAATACCTGCCCTCTCCCGTAGTTCGTTTGAATCACGCTGTTGCTGTTGCTATGGCAGAGAACCCGGAAGCTGGATTAGCCATCATGGAGGAACTGCACGACTCCCCGGAATTGCAAGACTATTTACCTTATTACATGGCGCTAGGTACGCTCTCACAAAAAGCATGCCGAATTGATGAAGCACGCCTGGCTTTTGAAAAAGCGATGGCTTTGACAAAAAACGCAGGCGAGCGAATTCATATCCAAAATCGGTTACAAGAATTAGAAGCGTAACCGATCAGCTTTCCAGGGTGGCTTTCAAATCACTGAGCAGGGCTACGTAAACAGGATCACAAAAAGCCTTTGCGCCCGCTCCTCCGTCTTTCCAGGTAGAAGTCCACAAAACGAATGTGGCATTATCTGCCGTTACGGGAAATACTTCGACCTGCCCAATGTATCCCTGGACATTATCTTTAGAAACGGCATCAGGTCCATCGTCAATACTGTAGCGAAAACTCCTTGCCTCATCATCAATGGCATGAAGTGTTTCATGAAACGCATCATTCAATATGCGTTTTGCACCAATCTGATTGCTTTTCGCATCTCCTACTGCTTTGACATCCGTGATGACGTTAGGAGCCCAAGACAAATTATGAAAATCCTTAAGCGCATCCCATACTTTTTCAACGGGAGCATTGACCACAATTGAATTATAGCACGCCATTTGCTTATCTCCTGAAAAAGGTTATCTCTCAACCAGCTATCTGTACCTGATCAGTAGCTAAAGTACCACTAAACAGAAATAAGTATTCAAATTCTTGTCGTCACAGCCTTACTCTTAACCTTAAATATTTGGGAATTTAGGGATTAAGATTAAGAAAAAGAATGCTTGTCACTTTTTTAAACGCAACTTGGTATAAGAAAATTCATTCACTCAACCAGGAAACCAGGATAAACATTAAAATGAAACTATGACAAGCCAAACACGTTATCCGATAAATCCGGGGACATAATACTTATTTTATCACAAATATTATAAAATAAGTATTATGTCCCCGGGTTTTAAATCTTGCCAATTGTTAATTTTGCTCGATAAAATTGGATAATATCAGTGGTTTTAGGGTTTTACATTTTCAAATATTTGTTTTAGGAAGGAAGAAAAGAACCTCATGTTATCTGTACTCATTGTTCGAATTGGAGCTGAACATTATGCCATTGATGTTCTGTCCATACAGGAAGTGGTGCCCATCATGGAAATTCATCAATTACCTGGTTCCATGAGTTTTTTAGAGGGATTCATTGATGTGAGAGGCCACCTTTATGCCATTGTGGATTTAAGCAAGCGTTTTGGCAATCAACGTGAACAATATTTTCGTGCCAATCGGATATTGCTCGCTCACTGCAATCAGCGCAATCTGGGTTTTATTGTTGATGAAATATTGCAAGTCGAACAGTGGAATGCGGCTGATTACCAGCAGGGCATCCTTTCTCTCGAAGAACCTCATATGACGGGTGCCATTGGAACCAGTGAGCAGGGAGCAAGGGTTCAAGTGATTCATCTACAAAATGTTTTATCTAAAGATGAAATACTCTCTTTAACAGCCAGGACCGTAGACGTATAAAGAAGACATGCAACAAGAAATCAGCCCTGAACTATACCAAAAAGTAGCCTCGTATATCAAAAAAAACAGTGCCCTGGATTATTCCAATGCGTTTCATCACAATTTAAAAATTGCCCTAAATGACCGGACAGAAGCCAATCAGTTGCATTCTTGCGAAGAATATTATTTTTTCATTCAACAAAATCCTCAGGAATACCAGGAATTGATTCAGCAATTAACGATTGGAGAAACTTATTTTTTTCGCTACACACAGCAATTTGATTTTTTACGAAATACGGTCTTTCCTGAATATTCACAAAGCCTGCAAGAAAAAACAACAGCCACCATCAATATCTGGAGTGCTGCCTGCTCGTCTGGAGAGGAGCCCTACAGCATTGCCATGACGGTTCACGAACTCTTTGGGAAAAATAAAAATCTGGTGAATATCTTTGCCACAGATATTGACCACAATGCCATTCAGTCAGCACGTCAAGGAATTTATCGAAAAAACTCCTTTCGATCTGAAAATGAAAAATGGTCGCAAAAGCAGTATTTTGTTGAGCAGGAGCATTCTTTTCAATTGCAACAAGCGATCATTAACCAGGTTCAATTCCAGCAGCTCAATTTCTTAGAATTAGAAAATACACCTTTTGCGCAAAACAAATTTCATGTCATCTTTTGCCGCAACGCATTGATTTATTTCTCACAAAAAACGGTATATCAATTGATTGAACGCTTCCATGATATGTTGCTGGATGGAGGATATCTCTTCCTGGGCCCGGCTGAATACTTCCCCAAATCACAATTTTCTTTCGTTATGGAACCTCAGGGACATTCCATCTACCGCAAAATCAAAACACCTGAGAAAAAAATAAAGGCCTCCCCTCAAGTATTAAAAAAAACTCAATTGGACAGCAATCAGTCCAATCGTGTCTATACCATTCAGAAACCACGAAAGTCCTACTTTATGAAAAGTGAGGCATCGGATACGAGTCATCCCAACACCTCTGTGTCAAAAAATTACCAGCAGCTCTATGAAGACGCATTTCATTTATACCAGCAAAAATCATTGGCAGATGCAGAGAAACTGTTCAAAGAGTGCACATCTGATGAGAAAACAGAAATCCGGGCAAGAATCGCCCTGGCACACATTTTTTCTGATCAGAATAAACATACTGAAGCCTTAGAGCAGTGCCAGTTGGTTTTACAGCAAGAGCCTGTCAATGGAGATGCCTACTTTTTAATGGGGATGCTTTACCAACAAATTAACGATTTCCTGCAAGCTGAAAAAATGTTAAGAAAGAGCATCTATTGTCAGGAAAACCACTACCTGGCTCGATATTTTCTGGCAGGACTGTTAGAAGAAAAAGGTGAACGAAATAAGGCACAAAAAGAATATCAAAATATTGTAAATCTTTCTGACAACTGTGGTCATCATGAGATACATCCATTACTCAGAGACCACACGCTGACATTTGAGCAGGTTTTCAATATCTGCTCCCCAAAACTAAGTAGCGATAATCAGAAATAAGTGTTCAAATTCTTGTTGTGACAGTCTTACTCTTAGAACCTGTTTGAAAAACCTCATTCTGCTGCAAAACCGCCTCATTGGCGTCTATTTTGAGAAAATTTTCGTTAAATGGGCTCGCTATTCGCCTTAAATTTTCTCAAAAATCCGCTCAACGAGATCGATTTTTCGCGACGAACCATCTTTTCCAAACAGGTTCTTAATCCTAATCTTAAATCTTGATGATGGAAATAACTCAGGAAATTCAATCAGCTCTGCAAGAGCTGATCACAACAGGCATAGGAAGAGCGGCAACAGCTTTTTCGGATATGCTGAACCAGGAAATTCAAATTCAGATCCCTGAATTACAAGTGTTGAGTGGTCAACAAATGGACTCATGTCTCAAAACCGATCCACAAGAAAAATTTGCGATCATTGTGCAAAGTTTTTCTGGTGCATTTGATGGTCAAGGGGTTGTCGGTTTTCCTCTCACAGAGGCTAAAAAACTCACCACTATCCTTTTACAAACAGAAGCAGACTTGAGCGATGGTCTGGGAACCACCGAAAAAGAAGCGATTGCCGAAATTGGCAATTTGATCGTCAATGCGATTGGCTGTACCATTAGCGACATGACATCTGTAGAAATTGACTGTCACCTGCCCATTGTCTCCATTCAAAATGAATTGTTAGATAAATCACTCATCGATCAAAAACACTACTATTGTTTAGGACAAGCAGTCTTTAATGCGCATGGCATTAGTGTCAAAGGTCATGTCGTTTTTATTTATAATTATGAAGCCATCAAAAAATATTTACCCAGGATCGATATAATGCCCAGTCAGGTAATCAAAGTTCTTATTGTTGATGATTCTATTCTGATTCGTCAGAGTATCAAACGCCATTTCAGTGCCTTATCCTTCAAAAATATTGAGATCATTGAAGGCAAAACAGGAGTCGAGGGACTGGAGCTATTTAAGGAGCACCGTCCTCAATTGTTGATCATTGATTTATTAATGCCAGAAATGGATGGTGAAGAATTGCTGCTGTCGCTGCAAAAGTTTCCTTTGGCTGCTTCTCAATGTTTCATTGTAGTGCTTTCTTCCAATTTTCAACGGCCTGTTCAAGAAAGAGTATCTGAAAGGGGAGCCCATCTCTTTATTGAAAAACCGATCACTCAGGAAAAGCTGTCGTTGATCATGCAGCAGTATGCCAACACGATGAAAATGAAAAAATGAAGTTTACCGAGCAACCGCTTTCTAAAACCGAACTGACTCAACGTGCACACGAATATCAAAACGCGATTGATACAGAATCAGGAGTTGAGCAACAATTTTTGCTGGTTTTTTCTTTAGGTGGGCAATGGTTCGCTTTTTCCAGTCATGAATTGCAAGAAGCCATTCCTCTCCAACCGATTACTTCATTGCCTCATACCCACTCCACAGTAGCCGGAATTCTGAACTTACGAGGACACTTACTATTGACATTTGATTTAAGGTTGCTGTTTGAGATGCCCAAATCCACAGAGTCTGAAAAAATTATTGTTACGGACCAAAACAGCCATTTAACCGGATTTATTGTGGATTCCATTGAAGGCATCAGCGCATTTGAAAAAAATAGCTTTCAGTTGAATATTCAAATTTCGACTGGAGTGGATCCACTTTTTATCCAGGGAGTTTCTAAATACCAGAACAGCCCCTTGCTGTGGTTGAGCGTAGACAAAATCCTTGAACATCTTGAACACTTTATTAATTAGCCTACCAGGAGAACAACTCATGGGACAGATCAAAGGTAAATTTTCTGAGCAATTTGCAAATATGGAAATGCGCAGCAAGCTTTTAACCGGTTTTGCGATTTTGTTCATCGTCTTTTTGTTGAACAGCCTAATCAACTTTTATTCACTCCAAAGAACAGACTATTCGTTAAACAATGTGTTTCAAAGTATGGATCATGTGAACCAAATCCATCAACTGAATCATTTGGTCACAGAACAACGTGTCCAGTTATTTGCTCATTTAGGTTATCAGGATGAAGTGGACATGGAATTACTTAAAACAAAAATATTAGCAGCTTCCAGCCATATTAAAGATTCATTAGAACAAATTCGCTCATCCTTCCATGTACCAGCTGCTCAAAAACCAATCCAAAACCTGACAGAGCTGCTGGAGCATTACCTGCAAGCCATTGATCAGACTTTACAGTTGAGTGAAAAAATGTCCAAAGAAGCAGCCTATATTAAGGCGAACGAGGAAGACAATCCATTTTACGAGCAAATCAGGGAACAACTGCAAAACCTGATTCGTATTTCCCAACAAGAGTCCTCGCATTCCTATGAGCAAGCCATTTTTCAACAGCGTCAATCTTTCACCAGTATGACTATCTTTGGTCTAATTACTTTGATTGTCATCATCTCGCTGACCTACATCATCAATACGAATACTAAACGAATTGTGGCACTCGTTCAATATTCCCGAATATTGGCAAAAGGCGATTTGTCTGCAGAAACCAAACAGGACAGCCATGATGAGATAGGACGGCTGAGTAATAATCTCAACACCATGCGGGAAAGTTTGTATACGCTTGTGAATCAAATCGGACATGCAGCCATGCAACTCCATTCATCCACAAACGAGATTCTGGTTTCTTCCCAAAAACAAGTTCACGATACGGCCAACCAAACCACCTCTATTAATGAATTCTCCGCATCTCTTAACGAAATGGCAGCCACTTCCAATGAACTGGGCAGAAACATGGACAGCATTGTTAAAATAGTACAAAATGCAACAGACTTGGCCGAACAAGGAGCAGCTTCTATCGAAGCCTCCCTCAATAGCATGGATAACATCCACCAGGCCAATGAAATCACTGCTGAGAAATTCAATCTGTTACTGGAAAAGGTAGAAACCATTGCCAAAGTACTCAGCACCATTACCAGCATTGCTGACAAAACGAACTTACTTTCTGTGAATGCCTCAATAGAAGCGGTGAAAGCCGGTGAATTTGGAAAAGGGTTTGGGGTGGTTGCCTCTGAAATCAGACGACTGGCAGATCGTACGATGTTGGCCTCTGAAGAAATTTCAGACATGATTACAGAAATTCAGAAAGCTGCAAACGCTTCCATGATGAGTATGGATAAATCCACCGCGATCACCAAAGACGGCAGTATCAAAGTGCATGAAGCCGGCAACTCAATACAGAATCTGATTGAAGCCGTTCAGGACATTGGTCCCCGAGTTGGAGAAATGAAAGAGGCAACAGATCAACAATCTGAAGGGACAATGCAAATGACTCAAGCCATTCAACAAATCCAGGAATCGGCAGCCAATCATAAGATGAATGCTGAAAAAAATTCAGAAACGGCCAACATTTTATCCGATATGTCCCGGCAACATTTTGAGTTGGTGGAACCTTATACCTCTGTCTCTTCAGCACCAGAGAAATCAGAAGAAAGTTAACATGCCCAATTATGATGAGATGTCCATGTTGGAATTATTCCAACTGGAAACCTCAGAACTGATCTCCGAATTAGATCATCTTATTTTAGAACTGGAAAAAACCAAAGAATCCAGTTCTGTTTTAAATTCAGTGGCCAGGATTTTACACACATTGAAAGGCGCGGCAGCTACTGTTGATTGTCAATCTGTGAAAGAATTTGTCCATGCCGCTGAAGACTATATCAATGTGCTAAAAACCGAAGCCATGATTTCCAGTGAATACATTGATTATGTATTCACAATTGTTGACTGGATTAAATATTTAATTGAACTGGCCGTACAAGAGTCTCCTGCTCCTGACAATTTGTCCACACTTTGTTCGTCGGTGAAAAAAGGGGTTCCTCTCCCTGAAATCACAAATCACCAAATTGCCTCCTCACTCCCCAAAAATAATGATGTTGATAATACAGCAGCTGAACCGGTAACAGACGAACCCCATTATTTAGAACAAATTCAACCACTGACAATCACCAACAAAGGCATTTCTTCTCAACTGGGTGAAAGTCAGCGCATCCAGACTAAAATATTAGATAACTTGTTAAATCTTTCAGGAGAACTCTATGTGAAAGGACTGGGCATTGGTGAACTGAAAGAATCCATGCTACAAACATTAAAAGTTGCCAATTCCCTGGCCAGTGGCTCTCAATTCCTCAGCACATCATCGACCCAGTCATCCATTGATCGCGAAATCAAGCAGGGAATTGACAGTCTTGCTAAAAAAAGTGCGGATCTCAAAAATTCAATGGAACCCCTTTTTCAACAGATGGATGAATTCAGCATGCAACTCCAATACTTAACCTCGGAGTTACAAGATGAAGTCATGGCAGCCCGCATGGTGCCACTGTCCCAGTTGTTTGATTTGTTTCCGCGCATGGTGCGGGATTTGGCCAAATCCCTAGGCAAACAGATTGAGTTGGTTTTTCAGGGAGAGAAAACGCTCATTGATAAAGCCATTATTGAATCCTTGAAAACACCTATGGAGCATTTGTTACGCAATGCCATCGATCATGGCATTGCCTCTCCACAAAAGAGAATTGAGCAAGGTAAATCCACTACAGGGAAACTGACCATATCGGCTTATCATCAAGGAGATCAAGTCGTCATCCATGTGAAAGATGACGGTCAGGGGATTGATCCTGAAATCATTCGTACCAAAATCACATCCCAGCAACGTTTATCCCCTGATAAAGCACAAAAACTCATCGATCAAGAATTACTGGAGTTCATCTTTTTACCCGGCTTCTCAACGCAAGATCAAGTCACCGAGGTTTCAGGCAGAGGCGTGGGGATGGATATTGTGAAAACACAAATTGAAAAACTCAATGGACAGATCCGTATCCAATCCAGGCCAGGACAATTCACACAATTTACCATCACCTTGCCTCTGACGCTTGCTGTCACACAAACTCTCATTTTTGAAGCAGCAAGACAACTTTATGCCTTTCCAACCAGTACAGTTGGTGAATATATCCATGTTCAATTATCTGACATTAAACAGGCAGGAGGTAAACCCGTCATTGAACACAATGAACAAATCATGGCGGTCGCCTGGTTGCACCAACTGATGGAATACCCGACAGAAGAAAATCAAATTCTCCATCGCAAATACCCAGGCTTGCTTTTTAAAACAGGTGAAGAGCAGGTTGTGATTTTAGGGAATCGACTTGTCGCTGAAGAAGAGGTTGTGATCAAACCACTAGATCCTCGCTTCAAGAAAATTAAAAATATCATGGGAGCCACTATCTTAAACACAGGTCGAATTGCGCTGGTGGTCGATATCAGTGATTTATTGAATATGGTCAAAGATGCAGAATATACAACTGCGGAACCTCAACCAACCGAATCATCGAGTTCTGTACCGTCCATATTGGTCGTCGAAGACTCATTAACCATCCGCGAAATTGAAAGAAAAATATTAAAATCAGCCGGCTACGATGTCGTTGTTGCCGTTGATGGTGTGGATGGTTTGAATAAAACCAAGGGACAACGCTTCGATCTGATCATCACTGACATTGATATGCCCAGAATGAATGGACTGGAATTGACCAAAACCCTCAAGGAAGACCCCAAATACCAACACATTCCTATTGTGATTGTGAGTTACAAAGATCGTCCGGAAGATAAGAGGAAAGGACTGGAAGTGGGAGCAGATCAGTACATTACCAAAAGTCAATTTGACAATAATGAGTTTTTAGAAACCATCCACAGGCTTATCTAACATGGACACCACACACGTTTTGATCGTCAATGACTCGATTGTTGCAACCCAGTTACTCAAAAAAATTTTATCCACCGATCCTGCCTTTGGTCCTATTGGTTGGGCACGCGATGGATTGGAAGCAGAAACTTATGTCAGGCAGTCCCCTCCTGATGTGATCTTGATGGATATCCACATGCCTCATCAAAACGGAATCGTGACCACCAGGCATTTGATGGACGAATACACCCTGCCCATTTTAGTTGTCACCGCCACCGTAAAAGCCAACATGCCCTATGTGTTCGACTGTTTAAGATATGGAGCCCTGGATGCCATCTCTCTCCCTCGTCACCGGAAATTTAAAAATTTAAAAGACTTGCCCAATGAACAAATACATGAATTGGGCAAATCCTTTATCCAAAAAGTACATACTGTCACCTCACTCAAATTCAAACTGCAAACTCCTAAGCCGGAGCCTGAACCCCAACCTTCGATTGTGATTGAACCTCAACCGAGAATTCCTGTTTCCCATACCCCTGCAAAATCCTTAATTGGCATTGGGGCTTCAACAGGTGGTCCTGCTGCCATTTATTCTATTTTATCCCAACTCTCACCGGCAATACCAGCCGCTGTCGTCCTGTTACAACACGTGGATGTTGAATTTATCGCAGGACTGAAGGAATATTTATCGGAAGGTTCCCAATTGCCGGTTCAAATTGCTCAAGAAGACGAGTTTCCTTACCCAGGACATGTTTACTTACCACGTAAAGCAGGTTATCATTTAATTATCACAAAAAACAAAAAGTTCTCCTACCAAAAGGCTTCTGTCGCTTTACATGCTCCTTCAATTGATGTATTTTTTAATTCACTGGTTACAGCCTATCAATCCCAAAGTACTGGTATTTTATTAACTGGGATGGGAGCCGATGGTGCAGAAGGTTTATTAAAAATCAAACAAGCAGGCGGCAAGACAATTGCTCAAGATCAGACAACATCCTCAGTCTATGGCATGCCCAAAGTAGCAGCAGATATGAACGCGGCCCA
>JANQHV010000038.1 GCA_028282505.1 SAR324 cluster bacterium
TCTTAATCCCTCAATTTCCAGAGATTAAGAGTAAGATTAGGATTAAGAGTAAGACTGTCATAACAAGAATTTGAGCACTTATTTCTGATTAGCTGTACTAAGCAGTTCGCTCTGTTGATTGGAACCACTTCAAACGATTCTTTTTCCAGTTGACAGGTTTTACTGATCAATCAGGGACGTGTATATTGGTAAAATACGTCGGTTAATGAGTGTATTAGCATAGATGTAAAGTCATGAATTGGTTCTGGACAATCTGTTTTCCCTTTATTTTAGCAGGAGTTGGTGCATGGATGGTTCAGCACTATGGCTATCGACTGGGGTTGATTGATTTACCCAGTGAAAGGAGTTCTCATCAATCTCCTACTCCTAAAGGTGGTGGGATCGGTATCCTTGTCGCCTTTTTCACTATGGCTTTGTATTTTCCTGTTCCCTGGCAATTCTGGCTCCCAGCAGTTGCTCTTGCCATCTTGAGTCTACTCGGAGATCGCATTGATTTGAACCCAAAAATTCGAATTTTGGTTCAGTTTGCGGCAAGTGAAATATTGCTAATTGGCATTATCGATTTTGATCAAAATATTTTGTTTATTATCTTTCTATTATTAGCGCTACCTTTTTTCATTGCAGGGACAGCCAATTTTTACAATTTCATGGATGGAATTAATGGCATTGCGGGAATAACTGGGGTGATCGGATTTGGTTTTTTAGCCGTGTATAACACTGTTTATGGAGAAAATAACTTTTTAAGTGCCTTTGCAGGAGGAATTGCTGTTGCCTGTTTAGGTTTTTTGCCATGGAATTTTCCTAATGCAAAAGTATTTATGGGGGATGTTGGCAGTATTTTGCTTGGATTTGTTTTTGCAGGATTTGTCGTTTGGATGGCAAAAGATTGGCTGGATGTGTTTTGTTTGCCAGCATTCCTGTTCCCCTTTTATGCTGATGAATTGGTGACGATGTTTGAGCGTATCAGATCCAGAGATTCATTAACCTTGCCCCATCGTAAGCATCTGTATCAAGTATTGGCCAATGAAGGAGGAATTTCTCATTGGAAAATTTCTCTGGGATATGGTGGGTTACAGTTGTTAGTAGGAGGATGTATTTTGCTTTTGAAACCTGTCGGTCTTTTTGTCATCCTTTTAGCTTTGTTTGTGTTTTTTTCTGGATTTATTGTTGTGTACCAAAAAATAAAACTCCATTTACTTTAGTGTTTTTTTTGCCATATAAGGTAAAAATTACGATTTGTCAGGCAATTTGGAGTTTACGCTGGATTTTGTTTAGATGCTTGTGATAAATAAGATTGTTTATACTATTTAGTATTTCTGAGTTTTTAGAATGACGATTTATGAGATTTTTAGCATACCATTTAAATCAGATACACTTACGGCTATCTAGACGGGAAAAGCATCTAATTTTTTTCTCCACAGATACAGTGCTCTTTTTGATCGCCATTTATGTATCGTTTTGTCTACGTTTTGATTCCTATTTTCCGTTTTCATATATTTCTAAATATCTTGAATTTTGTGCATTGATTATTCCTGTCAAATTGATTGTTTTTTATATGATGGGAATGTATCGTCCTATTTTGCGCTACACGGGAGTGGAATTTCTGAGTACTGCGTTACGAACGGTTTTGATAAGTTCAGGGATTTTACTCATTGCCGCTTTTTGGCTTCAACTGCCTTTTTTCCCTCGCTCTATTCCGATTATTGATGGGGTATTGACACTGTTTTTGGTAGTAGGAGCACGATTGACCATGCGCTGGTTAGCCTATGATCTCCAACTTCTGCATCACCCGAATCAGGCTTTGGATCGAGTCCTCATTTATGGTGCCGGAAACGCCGGAGCGCAACTCGCAACTATTTTGAAACAGGAAGGGAATTATCGTCTTGTTGGCTTTGTCGATGATAATGAAGAATTACAGAGACACCATGTGCAGGGAGTGAAGGTTTATTCAACCGAATCCATGCCGGAATTGATAAAAAGTTATGGGATCAATACGGTTTTATTAGCCATTCCTTCAGCAACTCGACAGAAAAAAGCAGAAATTGTTCAGTATCTGCAGAGCTTGAAAGTGACCATTAAAACAGTGCCAGGAATCAATGAAATCCTTGCTGGTAATGTAGCTGTACAGGAATTACGGGATATTGATATTATTGATTTGTTGGGAAGAGAAGAAATGCTTCCCCATCCTGAGTTGCTACAAATCAATATTACCCACAAGGTTGTGATGGTTACTGGGGCTGGAGGTTCTATTGGCTCGGAACTCTGTCGCCAGATTGCTCAACAGAATCCGCGTTGCCTCATTCTTTATGAAAGAAATGAATTTGCTTTGTATTCCATTGACTTAGAACTATCCGAACACTACCCCAGTCTGCAAAAAGTTGTCTGCATTGGATCAGTCACCGATGCAGCTCGTTTACAGGAAATATTGTCTGAACACCAAGTAGAGACCCTTTATCATGCTGCTGCTTATAAACATGTTCCTCTCATAGAACGAAATATGAACCAGGGCATTTTGAATAATATTGAGGGTACCTTGAAAGTGGCACAGGCCTGTATGGCAGAACGAGTAGCAACCTGTGTACTGGTTTCTACAGACAAAGCCGTTCGTCCTACTAATGTGATGGGAGCGACAAAACGAGTGGCGGAATTAATTCTACAAGCTTTGGCTGTTCAGGAAAAGAGTCCGACTCGATTTATTATGGTGCGCTTTGGCAATGTTTTAGATAGTGCTGGTTCTGTAGTGCCTTTGTTTCGAGATCAGATTCGAAAAGGAAAACCTCTGACAGTTACTCATCCTGAAATTACCCGCTATTTTATGTCCATCCCAGAAGCATCACGTTTGGTAATACAGGCTGGTGCAATGGGACAGGGAGGCGATGTCTTTCTGTTAGATATGGGAGAACCCGTTAAGATCTATGATCTTGCTGTGCAAATGATTGAACTCAGTGGCTTGAAACCAGGAGAAGATATAGAAATAAAAATTACTGGTTTGCGGCCAGGGGAAAAACTGTATGAAGAGTTGTTGATAGAAAAAGAAATAGCAGTCCCTACCGATCATCCAAAAATTTTTACTGCAAAAGAGCAAATGATACGATGGCCTGAATTGAGCCCTTTATTGAATCAGCTTTTACAGTCTGCAAAGAATAACGAGTTTAATAAGATGATTTGGGCATTACAATGTATTGTTCCTGAATATCAACCGCCTGTGGATGTAGATCTGAAGCTGGTCAGGGATAAGACAGCGGCCAAAGATCAGACGATGTTACTGCCAGTAGCCAATCTTTCTGATGCCTTACTTTCCTTGGAGGCACCTGAATTGGATATGTTGAAAAAATATATTCGAGAAGGCAATGTTCAGGAAGCTGAAAAAACTCTGCATGGTATCAAAGAGAAATTGCCGGTTGGGATGCGGCTTTATTTCGAAGGTGCGCTGCATGGCAATCGTCAGCAGGGCCGTGAAGCTTTGAAGTGTTATTTAAAGGCATTATCGCAGTTGAATACAATCTCAAATTCTGATGACCGAGATTACATTTATATTCGTGCAACTCGTGCGACTGCGATCACGAAATGCAAGTTGGGAGAGGACTATGAAGGAGCGATTCAGTTACTAGAAGAATTACTGCATTATCCTGTAGTGGCGTATGATGCTGAGCTTGCCAAACAAGTCCGGATTACTCGAACTGTGATTCATTACTATAAAGGAGATTATCAAACAGTTATTCAAGAACTGGGTTGGTTTGTTGCACAATGTCCTCCTGATGAACATATTTCTCTGAGCCAAGCATACTTGTTTTTAGCACTTTCTCATGCTCAGCAAAATGAGGAAAGTGCTGTAGAAGTATATTTCCAGCAAGCGTTATCGCATTTCCAGAAACTCTCTTCCAAGCAACTCGATAATTGGCACTTCCTTTATGGTTGGATGGGATGGGGAAAGCTGACCCAAGAATTGGAGCAGCTTGTTCATGAAGTAGTGGACCGAGATTTTGCAGAAAATGTAATGACCTCTTTTCAGCATGGACTCACTCTTTATGAAATCGTTAATCAAAATCCTGCTCGTCCCCTTATCCAAACGGAAGCAATCAAACAAACCATTGTTGAACAACTCACACAGTCAAAGCAGAGCTCGAAGCCTAGTTTAAAAGTTTATTCTATAAAATAGTAAAGTCTAGAATGAATTCTTGCTCTTTCATTTCCGATATTTTTTCAGCAAGAATATTCTGCTTATGAATTCTGCCCATCCAATAACTTTCTCCATTTTTCTCAAATTACTGCGTTGTCATCAATACATCAAAAATACATTTATCATTCTCCCTGTTTTTTTTGCTGGAAAGATCACAGAAATCGAATTATTGGGAAAAACAGTGGTTGCCTTTATTGCTTTTTCCTTAGTGGCCAGTGCTGTATACATTTTCAATGATATTCGAGATATTGAAGTTGACCGGAAACATCCACAGAAAAAATACCGACCTCTGGCTTTGGGGGCTGTTTCGTTATCTTTGGCAATTTGTTTGATGATTTTTTTGACTATAGCAGGGACTGTCTTGATGGGTTATCTCAGTGCAGAAGCCTTGGTGTTGTTGGGGAGTTACATTGTGATCAACTTGGCCTATAGTGTTTGGCTAAAACATATTGCCTTGATTGATATAACCCTTGTTGCGATCGGGTTTGTCCTTCGTTTGTATATCGGTTCTGCAGTGGCCGAAGTCTTTTTGTCAATGTGGATGGTGATCATGACATTTTTATTGGCATTATTTCTGGCATTAGCCAAACGCCGAGATGATGTGCTGTTATATTTAAACAATGGACAAAAAATGAGACAGGTCATTGATGGTTACAATCTGGAGTTTCTCAATGCTTCAATGATGAGTATGGCTGCTGTGATTATTGTGGCTTATATTATGTATTGTGTTTCTCCTGAAGTGATGCAAAAAATGCATTCTGAGCAGTTGTATCTGACCACAGTTTTTGTAGTGCTTGGTATTATGCGTTATATGCAATTAGCCTTTGTGGAACAAAACAGTGGTAACCCTACGGCACATCTGTTTCGGGATCGATTTCTCCAAATCACAATTATTGGATGGATGGGGGCATTTTTGATGATTCTTTATTTGTAACTGATATCACGTGAATGAAATTTACTAAGAGTTATTCTACCTGTACCTTTAGAGTAAAATTTTTAACTACCAAAAAATTATGCAACTGTCTGGATGGGGAAATTATCCTAAAATTAACACAAAGATCCATCACTTTTCCGAGATAGAGGATCTGCAAAGTTTGCTGGAACAGAATGATGAGTGTATTGTCCGAGGAATGGGACGTTCCTACGGTGATTCTTCTCTAGCCTCTCATGTAATTTCTACAAAAAATTTTAATCATATTCTCTCGTTTGATGAAAAAAGTGGTTTGATTTGCTGCCAGGCAGGAGTTTCATTAGAGGAAATATTAGATATTTTTGCTCCTCATGGGTGGTTTCTACCAGTTACTCCAGGCACTAAGTTTATTACGGTAGGAGGGGCGATTGCTTCAGATGTTCATGGGAAAAATCATCATGTTCATGGCTCTTTTTCAAAACATCTCCTCAAAATGGATGTGATGCTAGGAAATGGCAAGATCGTGAGTTGCTCCCCAGATCAGAAAAAAGATTTATTTTGGGCAACCTGTGGAGGCATGGGATTGACCGGAGTGATCCTCACTGCCACATTTCGGCTCATCCGAATGGAAACCGCTTATATCTGTCAGGAAACGCTCAAAGCTCGCAACTTGGAACATATCATGGAATTATTTGAAACTTCCCATGACTGGACCTATTCTGTCGCCTGGATTGATTGTCTTAGTCGTGGGAAAAGCTTAGGGCGTTCCCTTTTAATGAGAGGCGAGCATGCTACTTCAGCCCATCTGAGAGATACTCCCTATCACTCCTCTCCACTAAGAATTCCACTCAATCATTCTTTGAATATTCCATTTGATTGCCCTGATTTTCTGCTGAATCGTTACACAATCAAGGCGTTCAATATGCTTTATTATCAAAAAAATACAGATTCTTCCCAAACCTCTTTTGTGAACTATAATCAGTTTTTTTACCCGTTGGATAGTATTTACTCCTGGAACCGTATCTATGGGAAGCGTGGATTCCTCCAATATCAGTTTGTGTTGCCAAAGGCACAGAGTGAAACAGGGATGAAAAAAATTTTGGAAGAAATTGCCAAAAGTGGACTGGGGTCTTTTCTGGCAGTTTTGAAATTATTTGGTCCCCAGGAAGAGGGATTTTTATCTTTCCCTGAATCTGGCTATACCTTAGCACTCGATTTTCCTGTTGTACCAAAAGTCATGCAGTTGCTGCATAAACTAGACTATTTCGTGTTGTATTATGGAGGTAAACTGTATTTAACAAAAGATGCTCGGATGAGCAGTTGTATGTTTAAAAGCAGTTATCCACATAATAAAAAATTTAGCCACTTGAAACAGCAATTCGATACTTTTCAAAAGTTTCAATCCATTCAATCCAAAAGGTTAGAAATCTAATGCAATACATATTAATTCTTGGTGCTAACTCTGATATTGCCAAAGCAATCGCGCATGAATATGCAAAAAATGGATATTATTTGTACTTGGCCGCACGAAATTCTGAGAGGTTAGATGTTGATGTTCAGGATCTAAAAATACGTTATCAGGTTGAAGTTCAATCCCGAGAATTTGATGCAGAAGAGGATGCATCTCATGAAAACTTCTATCACCAGCTATCCCCTAAACCATATGGTGTAATCTGGGTGGTGGGCTATTTGGGAAATCAGGAAAAGGCCCAGGTTGCTTTTGAAGAAGCAGAGATGATTGTACGCAAAAATTATCTAGGAGCAATCTCTATTCTCAATATTGTGGCAAATGATTTTGAAGCACGAAAATCAGGGTTTATTGTAGGCGTCAGTTCGGTTGCTGGAGAT
>JANQHV010000077.1 GCA_028282505.1 SAR324 cluster bacterium
TCCCTTTAAGTCCCCAAAAAACAACGGAAATCATAGAAGAAGTATCAGACTCGTTATCATCATGGGAACCATTATCAAAAGAATATCAGGTCCCGAGTACGATCAGAAAAGATATTGGCAAATACATGGATACAGAGCGTATTCGAATCTCAAAAAATCTGGGGACATAATACTGGATGCACCTGTCCCTCGCTATAGTGTTTCAAAAATTTTTTGGGGAGTTCCCCCTTTTTTTCAAAGGGGGTTAGGGGGATTTTGAAAAAAAAATTTTGAAACACTATAGTTGGGAAGAATATATTACATTAAGTTCCTGCCTTTAACCCGGCATGACATAACTCAGCAACATCAGGAGAAAGCATGAAATCTCGTTGAATTTGATTCCATAAAATAGGGGCTCGTCGATTTTCAGGAGTTGGGATGAACAAGTGAGGATAATGGTGTTTGACAAACTGCTGGAATTGAGACTTTCCCTGTTCATCACATCCCATCAATTGGGCCAGACTCGTAAGATGAGGGCCTTTGCCTTTAGCAGCTTCTTCTTGTAGATCTGGATAATTCATATGAACAAACATGACTTTTTCTCGGTCGGTTTCAACCACTTCGTCCCACTCGCAGCCGGAAGTTTGTGAGGTCACCGCAGTGGAGGCAGTGAGGTTGAAATAAATGTTGACGAACATGGCCATCGTTTGCGAAAAAATACTATTTTCAGGCAGTAACATCTTACCAGGACCACATCCCGTTGAGCCCTTTGCCGCAAAAACGGTGGTGGTCACTAACATGATCAGTCCGATCCACAGTAGCTTACGCATGAAAAAATCCTCCATTCAAATCAGTTGACACTGTCCCTGTAAATTGGGATCAGACTCGATATGTTGTTTCATTTGATTTAAAAAATCTCTTGGACGTTGACTCGATTCTACATTCATTTCAAATAATGAAGCAAAGTGTTGATGAGCCAATTCTGAGACAGCAGGGTGTATTGGTGCCGGACACCCTAAAATCCGTGCCATCGAGATTAAATAAGGACCATGACCTTTAGCCGATTCTTCTTGCAACTGTTGGTAGGTTTCCGCAACAAATGCTTCTTGCCATTCCTGGTTGACAAACCCCGAGTTGCTGCAGCCGCTGGTTCCTGAAGTGATGGAAGACGAATTGAAAGGGGTGCTGATCGTCTCCCCCATAGCAAATAATTCTGCCACTAACGTTCTTCCATAAGTTCGTGCCCCAAAACCACAACCGGCCATCGCCAATTCTGCCGACAGGAACACGGTCATGAAAATGATGAATCCTCCAAGGTATCGTTGTGCCATTGTTTTTTTCATATCAACATCCAGTTATGTGTATTGACATACTCTGTGCTTCTATTTTAATTTTGTATCACTTTCTAAAGACAACTTCGTATCAGCCGCAGGGACACAAAGTCACAAAAAATTTATTGGAAAAGAAATGAAAGAAATATGCCTAAATGGAACATCAAGAAATAGTTTTCGTGAGCTATTGATATTTCTAAAAATGTATTAAAGGTGGTGACTATGCAAAATAGAAACAACCAACAACCTCTTGTAATTTTGGATCAAATCACGGCAATTGTAAGAGGGCGACAGATGTTAGCAGATACTTCCTGGGTGATTCATCAAAATCAAAATTGGGCCATCATTGGTCCCAATGGCTCCGGCAAGTCATCATTGAGCCGTGTTCTGCTGGGAGAAATTCCTGTCTGTTGTGGCACAATGACGCGAGATCCAGAATTGTTCTTACCAGGCAAAATATCCTATGTGTCTTTTGACACCCAGAAGCGTTTGATCAAACGGGAAATTGTAGAAGATACAGCCCGGTACTATAAGGGAAATATAGATGAAGTGACCACCGTGCAACAGGCCATGCATATGGTGGACGACCCCAACCAGTCGCTTTTTCAAAGGACTGTCGAACAATTGGAAATGCATGCTATTTTAGATCGAGGCATTGGTGTGCTCTCTAATGGAGAAATGCGTAAATTTTTGATTGGGCGAGGTATGATGAAGTCCCCCAGGCTTCTGATTTTAGACGAGCCTTTTGATGGCCTGGACATTACAGCCAGAAAGAAATTTCTGGAGTTGATCAATCGTTTGATGGACCAGAATCTACAGATTTTGTTGATCACTCATCGGTTTGAAGAAATTCCTGACAATATTTCTCATATGCTGTGCTTGAAAGACTGCAAAGTTTTTGCGCAGGGAAAGAAAGAGGAAATACTGACATCCCACCTCATTAGCCATTTGTACGATTCGGTACCATTATCACTTGATGCCATCTCCTCTCGTATGGAGAAGAGCCCAACAGATTTTTCAAACGATTTGTCTGAAAACCACCCCACTCCATTGGTTGAGATGAAAAATGTGACGGTAAAGTATGGAGAATCTATTGTTTTGAATCAACTGAATTGGACAATGAAGACAGGAGAAAACTGGGCGATTGTCGGACCAAATGGAGCAGGAAAGTCAACATTGCTCCGTTTGATTGCAGCAGACCATCTGCAAGCCTACTCCAATGAAATATATCTGTTTGGGAAGCGTCGAGGCACTGGAGAAAGTGTTTGGGAGATTAAAAAGCAGATTGGTCTGGTATCGGCTGAATTTCAAATTCGTTATCAAAGTCAAATCACCGTCAGGCAAGTGGTACTTTCGGGCTTTTTTGATTCCATTGGTATTTACCAAGCCAGTAGTCGGGAACAACATCAGATTGCCAAACAGTGGATCGAAAAACTGAATATGACTGATAAGATGGATCGTCCATTTGATCAAATATCCCAAGGAGAACAACGCATGGTTCTATTAGCTCGTGCGATGGTCAAATCTCCTCTTCTCCTGATTTTGGATGAACCCTGTCAGGGATTGGATTATACCAATCGTCAACTGATTCTCAGTCTCATCGATTCGGTAGGACAACGCACCTCAACCAATGTTTTATATGTTTCTCACCATGCAGAAGAAACGCCAGCCTGCATCAATCATGTCCTCTGTTTTGAACCAGCATCCAACGGTTCTTACTCTGTACGTTGTAATCAACAGTGACGTACCGAAGCCAACACAAAAACCATCACACTATTATCTGTTTGACTCTCTTGTAAGAAGCAAAAAAATAGCATATATTGTCGATTGTATTTCGTTCGTTGAACAGGAGTTCTCAGGACCCATTAGAGAATTCATAAATCTTGTTTTTTATGTCATCCACGGTACACCGAAGCAGCGAAGCGAAGGATCCCTAAAAGACTGATATATGATAGATTCTTCGCTATGCCGCTTCGGCGTACCGTCAGAATGACAAATCGTAAAAAAGCGAATTCTCTAACAGGTTCTCACCATTAAAAGGAAGCATGGCTGAAGAAATCTCAGAGAAAAAACAAAAACCCGAAGAAGAGGGTAAAAAAAGACGTGCTATTGTTAATGAACATATTTTTGGTCAATATAAATTCCTGGATGATACCGACCCGAAGGAAGGAATCACTCATGTAAAAATTGAAACCAGAAATATCGGTAATATTCCTGGTTTGATTGAACATTGGAAAAAGGATATTGAGCGAAGAAAAAAAAACATTCTTGCCTTAGAAGACCAGACCTTTACCCAATACCTGTCCTATTTTTTCCAGAAAAAAACAAAAGATGCCCTGAGAGCAGAAGCAACTGGAGAAGAAATCTATAAATTACACCCCTCCAAAGCAGCCAAAGAAGCTCTGAAAAACTTACAGGCCAATCCAACGGACATGATGAACCGCTTGGAACTGGTTTCTATTGTCGCAAGAAGTGGACGGGATTTGTCCCCAGAGGTCGTAAGAACCCTTTTTCTACAAGCAACCGTTTCCGCATGCCTGGGGGAGTTGAGTGATATTGGCTTGAATCTCATCCTGTGGATACAGGAAATGTATTTTTCTAAACTGATCTTTCAGTGTAAAGAAGAAATTGCAGTCTTGGAAAAAAAAGTGGGAAAACGGGACAAAAGTTTTTTTTCAATGCAATCTCACTATATAGGAAAACGGATTGATGAGATTAAGCAAAACTGGGAAATCATGCTGCACTATCTGCAACCTTCCGCCACCACAATGCCTAATAAGCCGACCAGAGTGGCAAAATTGGATGTTGATGAATTGAGCAAATTCTTGATTGAGAAAAAAGATGATATCAAGCAAAAAGAACGCTTCACCATCATGGCTGCTAAAATTCTTGTCATTCTCCGACACTTACCCTTATTGCATGACGAGGGGATGAATTATCTGAAGTTATTAAAAAGAATTGACTCTCGTGAACCCGTCTATCCTCTTTTACAAGCAAAGATCAACATGAGCAAATTGCTTTATTCGGTAGGACATTATAAAAGTGGAGACCGGACTCTGGAACGCTCCAGGGACATTCAGGAACAATTCAAAACCACATATCATCAATACAGCCTTGCTGTTCGCAAAATAGGATCAACTCCTATCCTGCCGGTGGATTATACGATTTTGATTGAGTATGCCAACCTGGTCCACTATTTTTATCGGTTGGCGATTAATGTATTGGGGATCAAACTACCCGTGGAGTGGCTGGAAACCGTCTTTAGGAAGGCAAGAGAGGCATTGCACCTGGCAGAAAAATCAGGGAAAACCGAAGGGCTTTATAAAGAGTTGATCCGAGATATGGTCCATGCCGGCCTGATTGATGGAATGGGGTATGTTTAAGCCTTGTAGGCGACATGTATGGTAGATGCGCCAAGAAAAAAGTCAAAAACATCCACCTGCTTGAATCCGACCGATAACATGATCCGTTTCAATCGCTCCTGGTCGGGGTAGTCGATGGAAGAGTGAGGCAGGTAATCGAACATATCCTGCCCTGGATACAACAGTTTGCCCAGACGAGGAACAATATGAAAGAAATAAAATTGACTGATTTCGAATAACCAGGGAATTCTGATTTTTCCGACATCCAGGCTCACCAGCACACCTCCTGGTACAAGCACCCTCAATATTTCCTGTAAACAATTTTGGAGATGACTCACATTGCGCAGACCATATCCTATGGTGACTGCATCAAACTTTCCTGAAGAAAAAGGCAATTGATTGGCATCACTTCGCAAGAACAAGAGGCGTTCTTTGCCGGAAAAATTTCGCTGACGTGCTACTTCCAACATCCCCTGAGAAAAATCCAGGGCATACACCTTTCCCTGGGGAGCAGCCTGACCTAAGCAATGTGTGATATCCCCTGTCCCACAGCATAAATCCAGGCAAACCGCATCTGATGAAATTCCAGTCTGTCTTACCATAAAACGTTTCCAATAACGATGCATGCCCCCGGTTATGATATCATTGAAGAGATCATACTTCGGGGCAATCTCTGTAAATTTTTGTTCGACATATCGTGCTTTTTCAGCATCATCGGGAAGTTGGTAGCTCATAATCCATATCTGTTGTGCAAAGAGTGAATTGTGTGAAAACGTCGCAGATCAATCGCAGCTTGCGACTATCAATGGTTTCATGTATCTTGGCCAATAATTCAGACTATTTAATAGGACACAGATGTCTCAGATGACCAAGCTTTAAAAAGATAATGGAACTCAGGTAAAAATCAATACATCTGGTCATTATTTTGTTCCCCTCCAACAGGTTTCATCTTGCTGCAAAGTGCTTCTGTACTGACATATCCATTCGATCATGACAAACGATACCACCCTTTGAGCCAGCGATACCGTCTTTTATTCAACCAGCGTGTTTTTAAAATCAGTGTATCGATTGCTCAAACATGTCCAAACCGCCAAGGGACTAATGGAATGACCACTTGCATTTTCTGTGATGAATGGGGTGCGGCAGCTTATCATGCAGATGCACAAAAATCATTGTCTGAACAAATTGCATTGCATCGGGAGATTATTCGAAAACGTTACAATGCTGACAAATTTCTGGTATATTTTCAGGCTTATACCAATACCTTCGGCAGGGTTCGGGAATTAGCCAACATGTATCAGTTTGTGCTGCAAGAAAAAGATGTGATCGGCATTGTTGCAGGAACACGTCCAGACTGCCTGCCACGTGGAATTTTACAAGCCTTTCAAAAAGTAGCACAGACACATTTTGTTTCTGTCGAACTGGGAGTACAATCATTTGATGACCAACAACTTCTTTTTTTAGCCAGAGGTCATGATAGTGCCTGTTCTATTGCTGCCATTAAAAAACTGAAAGCACTGTCCAATATCGACATCTGCGTCCATTTGATGTTTGGTATTCCTGGGGAAACCGATGAACAATTACGTCAGACCGCCATTTTACTCTCGAAGTTAGGGGTTCATGGAGTCAAACTGCACAACCTGCATGTCTTAAAGGACACTCCTTTAGATAATTTATATACTCAAGGAAAATTTCAACCCATAAAACTGCAAGACTATGCACGTAAAGTCTCTGTTTTTTTAGAGCATTTGTCTCCTCAAATCGCTGTTCATCGACTCACCGCTGTAGCAAATCGTTGGGATGATTTAATAGCTCCAGCCTGGGCAAAAGAAAAAATGCGCCCTGCTCAATTTATTGAAAGTTATTTGGCAGCACATGATATTTGGCAGGGAAAATCAGCAATCTGTTATGAAGGAAAATAAGCCATGATTCGTTTCTTATTTTTGATTGTCTTCGGATATATTGCCTACAGGATGCTAAAGAAAGTTATTTCAGATAAAATAGTGGTTATCAAAAAATTCCAACAACCGTTCGAACAGCATTCTCAGGAAGAAGAGCTGCTGGAAGATCCATACTGTCATACTTTTGTAGCAGCAAATCACGCGTATGTCCGCACAATTAATGGAAAACGGGAGTTCTTCTGCAGCCAGAAGTGTGCGGATCAATTTATATTGCAACAAACACAACCATAACCTATGGAGAAAACTGATTGACACTATCATCACAGGAACAAGCAAAAGAACTGGTTCGTGCTGCTGAAGATGTAAAAGCCGAACAAATTATTGCCTTTGATGTCATTGGCAAATCACCACTAACTGACTATGTTCTCATTTGCCAAGGACGTTCTCAAGCACATGCCAAGGGCATTGCCGATCATATTCGAGAAGAGTTGGATAAAAAGGGGATACACCCCTTGTCTGTGGAAGGACATGCTGAAGGAAGCTGGATTTTGATGGACTATACGGATGTCATCGTTCATATCTTCCATCCGGAAACTCGCACGTATTATAATTTGGAGGACTTGCATAAAAACGATCCTGTCGAAACCTTCTAATTCATTGCAGCAGGCATGTCAAACAATACCCTTGCTATCGATCCAGGTTGGAAAGCAAAATTAACAGAGCTGCATTTGCAGTCCAGATTGTGTTGGAATCATTCTCTGAGACGCTACAACACCATGCGAGTCGGTGGTTGTGCTACCTGCTTCATTGATGTGCTGAGTTGTGAGGACTTGTCACAATTGCTGCCTTTTATCCAACAATACCAAATTCCTTATTTTACCCTTGGCAAGGGTTCAAACCTGATTATTCCAGACACTGGATGGCCTGGTATCATTTTAAGGTTATCCTCCAATTTCAAAGATTGGCGAGTTACTCAAGAAGAACACTCCGTTTATGTGGGAGCGGCTTTGGCCGATGTGACTTTTGCCCAGCGTAGTGTGCAGTTGGGTTGGGGGGGTGTAGAGTTTTTAATTGGCATTCCTGGTTCAATTGGTGGTGCAATTGCCATGAATGCAGGAGCACATGGCACCGAAATCAGTGACCATCTAAAAACCGTCTGGTCGATAGATATGGATGGCAACCGTCACCAGGCAGACCGCTCTTCTTTGAACTTTGCATATCGTTCTTCCCCCTTGAATGCAGTTTCTGGGACCATCATCATTGCGGCCTCATTCCAATTGAAAGAATCAGATTCACACACGGTCAAATCACACATGAAACAGTATCAGTCTTACCGGGAGACAACACAACCCACGAATATTCCAAATTGTGGTTCAGTCTTTAAAAATCCACCCGGTCATTATGCAGCAAAACTCATTGAATCTGCTGGACTGAAAGGGTATTGTATTGGCAATGCACAAATTAGCAAAAAACATGGTAATTTTATTGTCAATCATGGCAATGCCAAAGCCTCAGATGTTCTCGCTTTAATGGAATTGGCACAGGAAACTGTATGGAAAACACACCAAATTGCTCTGGAGCCAGAGGTGCAAATTCTGACTCATGCCAAATGTTGAAAAATGCAAGATCTGAAAAATCGATTTCATAATAAACAGCAAACCGGATCACGCTCCCATCAAAAACGTTTTGACATCCAATACAATCAAAGCGGATGGAAGATCAAATCTTCTAAAAAAACAGACCATTTGTTCAGCCGCTTGCTCCTGAAAGAATCGTCGTCTTCGAAAGCCTCGAATCCTGCCTATGGTACAGAAAAGCCTCAGGCCTCTTCTCTTCGTATTTTTTTTGGATTGACCTCTTTTCTGTTTCTGTTGTTCGTCTTATTGGGTATCACATTAAAAAGCTATGATCACTTTCAACACTCTCCCAACCAAATCCACATAGAAGGAGCTTCGCTTCTTTCTGCTGTAGAAATTTATGAAATCATGGGCATCACCCCTGATATGAAGTTGAATGAAATTGATACTTTCCTCATTTCTAACCGCTTGAATCGTCATCCAGCCATCAAACAGGCTGAAATACGCCAAATATTTCCAGACCAATTGTATATCCTTTTGAAAGAACGTCGTCCCTATGGATACCTGAAAACAGGCAAACAGTATTATCTCATTGATCATGAACGCTATCCCATACGGCATATACCCGCTGGTCAAGTTGGCAACCAATTGATCATCACTGGTGTCGAAAAAGAACTGGTTCAGTTGGGAAAACCAATTCCCTCTGCTGCTTTAGAAAAAGGAATGCAACTGTTGGAACTCATGCAAACATCCAATTTTGACCTTGGAAAAATTGCAGTAGTGGATGTTTCGGACATTTTGAATATCAAGTTGAAGCTTCAGACAACCAACTCCATAGTTCAATTAGGACAGGGGGATTATCTGGAGAAAATAAAACGGTTTCAAACGATTTATCCTCAACTGTTGCAACAACATCAGCAATTACATTCCATTGACTTGCGTTATCAGAATAAAGCCATTGTTCAGTTCTGAAAAAGACTTGACAAAAGTAGTCAACTGTAGTCAAATGTTGGTTTACTTGATGAGCGGGAGTAGCTCAGTTGGCTAGAGCATCAGCCTTCCAAGCTGAGGGTCGCGAGTTCGAGTCTCGTTTCCCGCTCCAACATCTTCCTTATCTATCGCGGGGTGGAGCAGTCTGGTAGCTCGTCGGGCTCATAACCCGAAGGTCGGAGGTTCAAATCCTTCCCCCGCTACCATTTCCTGGCGTTCCGCCGATTCATTGTTTTCCCATTATCCACCATTATCACCGGAAAGAATCACTCATTTCCTCCTGATTGTTGTTCGTAGTGCGCTTTTTTTCCACTCTTTTTTTGCAGAAAAACAACCACACACGCACCTGTTTTTGACTTTGTCACACTTTTTGTCACACTTTCAGTGACCTCTGAGTGACACCTGACCAACACCCCAGCGGCTTGGACTGGCATCACCTCCTTACTTTTTTTCGGACGAAACAGAAAAATCTGGCCCCAACCGTCCCATTTGCAACCGTTTTTGCGTCGCCTGATCGTGCAAACGCTGATCGCGATGCGGGTCATAATGTTTCCGATTCACGACCGCCGAATTGCCAATAATGGCACCCGCTTCCGCATAGGAAAGCCCTTGCTGGAGCAACTTTTCATTGGCATAGCGGCGCAGATCGTGGAGCGTGATATCCAGGGCATCGGCTTTCTTGCGCAGATTCGTCCACGCGGTGTCGATGGACGAAATTCGGGAATACGTCACCGTACGGAATTCGCAAGAAAAACGGTTCCGTTCGAGCGGACAAGTACCGCACGACACCGTTTTCCCTGGACGAACTCGTTTTACTGGGCAGCCAACCAATCGCACCTGCTGCTTCGGAAAGACAAACGGACTTACCTTCGGCTGACGCTCCAAGATTTCTCGCATCTCATCCGTCAAGACATAGCACCGGGTGCTTTTGCTCGATTTCGGGGTGAATCGGTAGCCGTCCGCGCAGACTTTTTCGCGGATATGCCACCGGCCGTCTTCAATGTCTGTCCATTCCAGACACAGCACTTCACTTCGCCGCGCTCCGGTTTCGATCAGAAATTCGATGATGGATCGAAGCGGGCTTGATGATGATTTGCTGCGATCTTCAGGCTTGGACAGTTCCTCATAAATCCGCAAAATCTTGGTATCATGAGGAACGACGGTTCTGGCTTTTTGGCCACCGCTGCATAAATATTTGACGCGGAGTGCCGGGTCTTTTGCCAGTTTATCCCGTTCCACGAGCCATTTGCACCAACGTCGTATCATGCGCAGCAGGTTGTCAACACTGATGTCGTCCGGGACGGTTTCGACTCCCTGACGTCTGATGGGCATCTGCTTTTTGATATTGAGTACGGCTTCGATGGCCTCTGGCGTGAGGTCATCGAGGTCATGCAAATCAGGACAGGCACGAGCAAAGAGTTCACCGATTTGCTTGAGTAAACTTGTAGTGCTGCGAGCCGTGTTATCCGTCACGCCACGAAGAACGCTTGTTTGAAACAGTTCCAGACTGTCCTGGAGACTGAGTCGGTCTGGCTCCGGTTCCTGATCAAGTCCCAGAGCCTGGATGATTTTGCTCCGTTCCTCAGCCGTCCAGTCTTGACGAATCAAGCGGTGATGTGTACTGCGCGCAAAGCGATGGGCTTCGTCGGCATTGGTGCCAGCTTTTGGGTTGCATTCTTCGCCCGTTGGCAGGCGAAAACGCAAGCGGTAGAGGGGTTTTCCACCCCGACCTGTTTTTTTGATGACTCCCACCTTTCGGGGGTGGTAATCGTTGAACCAAGGAATTTCAATATCCTTGTTGTGAATGTGCTTCATGGATACCTCCATTGCTTGAGGCATCCAACCTTTTTTCCTGAGAAGTTCAGCATAGCATAGTTTTTTTCACTTGGTCAACGACGGACGGAGCGGAGAAACGCATCGAGGTCTGCTTTCAGGTACGTCCGCCCTCGTCCGACAAGGCAATAGGGAATTTGCCGGGTGCGCAGGCTGTATCTTTTTAGAGCGTTGACCGAGCATTTGAGATAGCGCGCCGCTTCTTGTTCGCTGAAAGTGCTTTGCTGGGCAAAGGAAAGACGCTCGATGCTTTCTTGGAGTTGTTCCAGTTGTCCGGCGATGATCATCAACAGATGGACCGGCCGGTTTTGTGCCGCAACCGTCATTGCCCTATCAGGTAATGAACGGGGAACCTTATCTTCATCATCATACGGTTTCATAATTCCTTTCTGGAAAGCATGTTGAGGATAATCTCCTCAAGAGTCGGGTTTCTGAAATAAGGTCTGAGGCCAGAAATATCCTGGCAGCACGATGTCGTCTCGGGGAGCGTTTGGAATGATGCTCAAAGAGACGTCTTTTTTCTAAACATGGGAGGATACGGGAACATCCATCCTTTGTCACTTCTTCAACTTCTTTGCTTTTTTCTTCTCGCTAAGAACAATGGTCTGTTTGAGCACAAAATCCTTGTCAGGATCAGCACCCGACTTTTTGACCTCAAAAACCTTCACCACGCTAGTACCATACACCCCATATACATAGTCAACATCTTCGGTAAAAGCATGACCTACTCTATAATCACCC
>JANQHV010000578.1 GCA_028282505.1 SAR324 cluster bacterium
GCAAAAGGAGTGGATGTTGCGGAAACTGTGTATCAATTTGAAAAAAATAATGTCGCAAAATCTAATGTGATCAAACGTGAAATCTTGTTTGAGAATGATTTGTGGATTTATACTCTCCAAACTGAAATTGCCGAAGCCTTTAAGAAACCCTTCTTCCCAATTTTATTGGGGCGTTCCAGTGATTTGGCAACTGTGTTAAAAGTCTCTGAGGTGGAAATTGAGGAAAGAGATGAATTGGAGAGTTTACGAGGGACTATTGTTCCTTTCGAAAAGGATATATTATTGCCTGCCCCCATGCAGGCATTGCCTATTTATTTTTCTGATCAGATTCCCCGAAGAAGTCAAAAGGTAAAACCTTTTTTCCTTTTAGACAGTGGATATCAACAAGTATCTCCTTTATGCAAACCAGGAGCATTTGATCCTGAAAAAAAGAATGAGGTTTTTTGGCATGAAGACTGATCCAAATACCGTTTTAGCAAAATCCAAACCTGAGATTTCGCTGCAAGAGCATATCGAAGATTGTCTCAAGGCTTTTACATGCATTCAGCATATTCTGCCTGCGTTGCCAAAAATCGCACAAAAGGAAAATTTTTGGGATTTGCTATTTTCTGCTGTTTACCTACACGATTGGGGAAAGAGTCATTCTGAATTTCAAAAGGTGCTCAGAAGAGAACCAAACCACCGATGGAATTCACAAAGACATGAGCTATACAGTACTGTTTTTGTTGAGACATTAGACTTCAATGATTCAGATAAACTGTTGATTAAGCGTTCTATTTTGGGGCACCACAAAGATTTTAAAGATTTGAAAGAACTTTGGGTTCCTCTAGAAGAAATACAAGAGTGGGAAAGAAATCAAATTGCTAAAAGTTCTTGTAAGCATAAACACGATTTCCCTGACAATTTGAAAAAACTTAAATCCAATTATCCCACATTGCAACATCTCCAGTCTATTTGGCATTCGCTTTATAAAAAGCATTGTTCAACAGGGACGAAAAAATTTACTTTTTCAGCAATCAACCTGAATTTTCCTGATCATCCCTATGTTACAGTGGCAAAAGCAACGATTCTGGAACAAAATTCATCTTCAGAGAAATGGAAACCTGAAAATTCATATTATTGGAAAAATTTTCTACTATGGGGAGCAACAAAAATATGTGATCATTTAGGCTCAGCCAGAATGGGCACTTTGTCAATACTACAAGATGAAGATTTTCAATTTCTGAATTGCTATCGAAGTGATGGCGGTTATTCTCATCAACGACAATTAGCGCAAACCCCTGGGAACTGTATTCTCATTGCGCCTACAGGTACAGGAAAAACAGAAGCTGCATTGTTCTGGTTACAAAAACAATTGTCTAGAGGCCAGGGAAGAGCATGGTATATTCTTCCTTATACAGCATCGATCAATGCCATGTATTCCCGTTTACAAGATCCGGAAAAAGGTTTTTCCTCCGCACAACAGGTAAGTTTATTTCATGGTAAAGCCGATTTATTTTTTTCATCAATATTTGCAAACCGCAATGACAAGCAAGGGGATAGTTCTTCAGTGTTTGATCAAGAAGTTTTATATAAACTGCGAGAGCATGATGGTTTGTATTTTCCTCTGCGTATTGTCACTCCCTTTCAAATTCTAAAATGGTTTTATACGGTACAAGGCTTTGAAAAAGGAATCACACAACTCGCAGGTGCTAAACTGATCTTTGATGAGATCCATGCGTATGATGCTAGAACTTTTGCCCAGTTGCTGATCTGCTTAGAGTGGATGCAAAAATATTTGCATGTACAAATTCTAATTATGACAGCAACCCTGCCATCTTTTATGATGGAACGATTGAAAAACTCGCTGGGTGGTCCTTCTCTTATCCATGCAGATCAACAACTAAAAGATCAACTAAAACGTCATCTAGTAGCCATATGTGAAGGCAGTATTGAAGAGCAAATTGATGCCATTCGAGAGTGTCTCGCTGATGGTAAAAGGGTTATTATTGTGTGCAATACGGTTGAAAAAGCTCAAATGGTCTTTAATGAGTTTGATGAAATAGTATGCAAAACCCTGTTACACAGTCGTTTCATTTTTACTGATCGCCAAAAAAATGAAACAGAATTGCAGAAAAAGGAAAATAAACTTTTAATTGGAACCCAAGCAATCGAAGTCAGTTTAGATATTGATTATGATGTTTTGTTTACTGAACCAGCTCCCTTAGATGCGCTTTTACAGCGATTTGGCCGAATTAACCGCAAACCACCTCACAAAATCATAGAGCCTTATCCTGCTTTTGTGTGTACACAAGGAGGGGAGTACGATCATTTTATCTATGATAGGGAATTGGTCCAAAATACTCTCAATGAATTACAAAATGTAATAGATTTTGAAGAGGGCGTTATCAGTGAGAATAACTTACAAGATCATCTTGATGCTGTGTATCCAAATTGGACAGATTCTCAAAAAAAGGAATTTGAGGAAAGTACCGTTTATTTTGAACACCAGCTAACAAGGCTTCAGCCATTTCGAAAAAACAAAGAAGACGAAGCGGCATTCTATGAACAATTTACCGGAATCCAGGTCGTGCCAATCATTTATTTTGAAGATTATAAACGGCACATTCACAATTTTGACTTTACAGAATCGGAAAAATTGGTAGTTGGCATTACACGAGGAATGTATCAAAAATTGGATAGAGAGGGAAAAATTGAGAAAGTATCAATCAGTTTCCTCAAAAAAACAGAAAATAAAGAAAAAGTTCACAATTTTTATGTATTGGTCGCTTCTTGTTACTATGATCCAGCATTGGGTTTGACCAATGAGCACGATACTTCTATGTCAATAGGGGAAAATTTTATGTGATCCAGAGGATGTATGAGTGAAATAACAGCCACCTTGTTCAACTACTACCACGTCTGTCATCGTAAGATGTGGTTGCATGCCCATCACATCCGGTTTGAGAATGAGTATGACGCGGTGAGCATTGGACGCCTGATTCACGAGACGTCGTACCCGCGTCAGAATCGCAAAGAAATCATCATTGATGGGATCAAGCTGGATTTTGTGGATGGGGCTGGGATTGTGCACGAAGTCAAAAAGTCGGACAAGTTGGAGGAAAGCCACATCTGGCAATTGAAATACTACCTGTATGTGCTCGCACAAAAAGGAATTGAGGGGATGACCGGGCAACTGAACTATCCGAAGCAGCGCAAAACGATGGATGTCTTTTTAGAAGAAGGCGATGTTGAGGAAATTGAAAGACAACTGGAGGCAATCCGCTCCATTCTGGAATCGTCCCAATCTCCCAAAGTGAAGCGTATGTCTATCTGCAAAAAATGTAGCTTTGAAGAATTTTGCTGGGGATGACTCATGGCACAAAATTACTATCTGTTCAACAGCGGAACCTTGCAGCGTAAAGACAATAGCCTGATTTTTCGTCCAGCCGAAGGAGATCCTCGTACTTTCCCGGTGGAAAATTGTGAAGCCTTGTATTTGTTCGGAGAAGTCACGCTCAATACGAAGTTATTGAATTTCTTGTCTCAACATCAAATCACGGTTCACGTTTTCAATTATTATGATTTTTATGCAGGCAGCTATGTCCCTCGTGAATCCCTGTTGTCAGGACGAGTGGTGGTGGATCAGGTCAAACACTACACCAACAAGAAAAAACGCATAGCCATTGCGCAGAAATTGGTGGAAGGAGCGGCGCACAATCTGCTCAAAAACCTGAAGTATTATAAGAAACAGGGGAAAGAACTGGAAAAATCAGTTGATCTGATTGAAGAATGGGAACAACAGATACCTGCTGCCACCGAAATTCCTGCGTTGATGGGAATCGAAGGCAATATCCGCAATGAGTATTATCGTTGTTGGCCGATCATCATTGATCAGAAAATTGAGTTTGAAAAACGGGTCTATCATCCGCCTGATAATATGATCAATGCTCTGATTTCCTATTGCAATACGATGGTTTATACGACGTGTTTGAGCGAAATCTACCGGACCCAGTTGAACCCCTTAGTCAGTTTTCTTCATGAGCCAGGAGAGCGTCGCTATTCGCTGGCATTGGACTTGGCAGAAGTGTTCAAGCCCATCCTGTCAGATCGTTTGATTTTTCGGGTTTTGAATCGTCAACAAGTGACTGAGAAAGATTTTTCGCAGCAACTGAACTTTTGTCAGATGAATGAAAAAGCCATCAAAACGATCACACGCGAATACGATGAAACCTTAAAAACGGTGATCAAGCATCCCAGTTTGAAGAAACAAGTGTCCTATCGAAGATTGGTGCGGCTGGATGCCTATCGTTTGATCAAACATTTGCTCGGTGATGAAGAGTACGAACCGACAAAGATGTGGTGGTAATACTCCAAGCCATTAAGGAGGTTTCAGTGATAGAGTTTGAATGGGATGAGAATAAGAATCAGAAAAATTTAAAAAAACATGATGTAACTTTTGAAGAAGACACGATGCGTGAAGAGTATGATTTCTCTGGTGGCATTCGAGGCAAGCATTATAAAGCTTATCGTCAAGGTCATACGGTGCACATACATAAAATGAATGGTACCACAGAATCACACTATTTTACTGAAGCAGAAGGCTCTATCATGCTCCACCCTGACGTAAAATTACATTTTCCGTGCTGAATCTGTAAATAAGGCATTGCGTTCTATCATTTCACAACAAAGATAAATGGAAAAGAAAAAGTATGTATATTGGCAAGACGAGGACATGTGGTTGGGGTATTTTGAAGAGTATCCTGATTATATGACTCAGGGAGAGACATTGGAAGAATTACAGGAAAACCTTAAGGATATTTATCAAGAACTGATGAGTGGAAATATCCCTTGTGTTCGTCGAGTTGCTGAATTGGATGTCGCATGAAACACAGAGATCTAATCAGAGTACTTGAAAAGAGAGGGTGTGTTTTTATATGGCATGGAGGAAATCACGATTGGTATCAAACAGAGACAAAAATTTCTCAACCAGTTCCACGCCACAGAGAGATTAAGGATCATCTAGCCCGATATATCATAAAAATGCTTCAAAACAAGGTGTAACACATTCTTTGGAATTTCCTGGATCGGAAAATTTATGTATATAATTGCTGTGTATGATGTGGAGGCGAAGCGATGCCCCCGCATGATGAAATTATGTCGCCGGTTTTTGAGTCATATCCAAAATTCTGTTTTTGAAGGAGACATCACAGAAGCGGATTTGGAAAAACTCAAAGTGGATGCGGATCAAATCATGTGCGAAGACGATTCGTTCATTATTTTTTCTTCACGTAATGCCAAATGGCTGAATAAGCAGATTCTTGGCCAGGATAAGCGATCAACGGACAATTTTTTATAGAGGTCATTTGGTCAACCCCTTGTTTTTTTCTGATGTATTTGCTGGAAAATTGACCATTTTTTCCAAAATTATGAAAAAATTCTTTGAAAACAATCTCTTAGAAGATTGGTCAACCCCCTGGGGTTTTTGCACGATTCAGGGTTGACTTAATTACTGGACTATCATATGATTCAAATTTCCCGAAAAACCAGGGATAGACCACCCTGGCGCCGCGGGTCCCGATCTTCCAATGTGGAATTGAAACCCTGCCCTGGATCAAACAGGGATTTGGGATGTACGTCCCGATCTTCCAATGTGGAATTGAAACATGGTTTTTCGTTGCTGATAAGGCAGTTCATCTCCTGGTCCCGATCTTCCAATGTGGAATTGAAACAGCTTATTGTTAATTGATGTTATGTGGTTTCTGAGTCCCGATCTTCCAATGTGGAATTGAAACCAAAATCGACGGAGTTTTTCCAATTCTGTTGTTTCCGTCCCGATCTTCCAATGTGGAATTGAAACACGGCACCATTTTCTTATCGCCAAACCGCTCCACTGTCCCGATCTTCCAATGTGGAATTGAAACATGCTACTCTCACCGGCGCAAACGAGATAACG
>JANQHV010000099.1 GCA_028282505.1 SAR324 cluster bacterium
GTCCTAATTTTAAAAACTGAGATTTTTTTTTCAATTGCTCAATAATCTGAAAACTCACAGGACGCAGCAATGGAATCTCATTGGTGACTTTCAGTACACCAAGCACCTTTTTTATGATGGGGGACTGAACAGAAGCATTCAAGAAACCCGATTTTTTGCTTTTCCCAAGAATAGGATGGGTGGCAGGATTTTGTTCTGAGGGTTGAGAGTCCTCGATTTCGTCCAGTTCCGCAGTTTGAAAAACAAAACGCAATTCATTGCTTAACTGACGGTGTGCCTTGGCTGCCTCTTGCAGAAGGATTTCTGTAATTCTTATTTCGATGACAAGTTTCAGTTCCCTTTCAGATTCCGCATCTTCAGGAGCGTCCACATCAACGTTTGAATAATCAATATCTGCCAGGGAAGAACAAATCCCCAACAGTCTGCTTTTATGGGATGCCGCCAACTTCTGCAGGTACGATTGATAAACGGTGAAAAACAAAAACAGACTCTCTTGATCAAAGTATCCCTGATAGAAAGGAATCAAAGATTGGATGAGTAGTTGTCGATGCACATTCAAACTGTGTTGTTCTTTACTGTGAAAAACTCGCTCTATCAATTGCAATCGCTCTTTAATTGCACCTGGATTCGAGTAAAGATGATTCACTAAATCATGCACTGTTGGATCAGGATGGTGTTTTCCAATAATACTTCCGTCTACATGGGAATTCCGTTTTTTGAGATCAGGTCCCCCAGCTGGTAAAATGGCCTGAGTGATCTTTTGCAGCAAACTGGTTTCATGATGGTGAAGATCGTTCATACAATCCTGTATTTGTTTTTTCCATTTTCCCTCAGGAAGCGGGATCTTTGTTGGTTTTGTGTTCATTGATTGTTTCCTTTCTGCTTAAAGGTATCATTTCGATGATACGCCGATGCGATGAATTGAATATGAATTTAACATCCTCTTGTTCGGTTCACAAACCAGCGAAATAAAGCAAATTGTGAAGGTAAATAGATGAGGTATTCGGGATGCCATTGCACTCCAATAATCTTATTCTTTTTTGACTCTATTGCCTGGGTAATCTCATCCAAATCCGAACCCACAACCTGAAGGTCAGTTCCGGTGGTTTTAATTGCTTGATGGTGAAGACTGTTGACTCGCAAATGTGTTTTGCCAACAATCCTGGCTAATTGCGAGTCCGGTGATAATCGAACCTGTTTGGTTGGCAGCAAACCTGGCCGGTTGTAGGTACGTCGGCGCAAAGGTCGAATATCTTGATAAAGAGTGCCGCCTAAAACAACATTGATCAATTGCGCTCCTCGACAAATTCCCATTAATGGAATATCTCTGTTCAGCGCCTTTCGAATCCACTCGATTTCCAATTGGTCACGTTTAAGGTCGAATTTGACAGAGTTGTCGGTGTCTTCGTCATAGTATTCAGGACTGATATCATCACCACCACCTATGATCAAAGCATCCAGGGTTTTCCCGTTTGAAAGATGACGAACGCTGATTCTCTCTGGCGTGGCGCCTGCTAATCTTATTGCAAGGGCGGAACACCACCAACTGGGAGACCAGCGTCTTGCATTACCGGTTATGCCAATCCGTGTTTTTTTACCCATTGATCAATCAAGCCTACCCATTTGTTGCGGTTTACTCCAAGAATCGGCTGGTCCGCATCAAGAAATGCAGCGCTCAGTTTGTTAAGCTCATCTGGACAATAAGCCAACTGCTCAATTATCCACCAGTTGTTCCATGATTTGGCCAGCGTCCAGTCTTCATGTTCAATGTTGCAATTCGGCAATCGATAATGAAAGGTTGGTCTGGCCTTGATTTTTGGATCGTCCACCACACGGCAGATACGTTCTTCATCGATTTCTGCCAGGAGAGGCAGCATATCCAGTGCCCGATTGCGGGTAGCATTGTATTCTAAATAGTCAGCGCAAATCGTATCAAAGCGGGGATTTGACCTTGACAGCAGCAGTTTGATATAGTTTTCAGGAGACAGGTCAATGTATGGGCTTATCATACGAGTTGTATTAATCTCATGCGCTTCAACCAACCACCACTGAAGAATGACAAAAGCTCGCAAATAAGAAAATAACGTCTCTGCATCAAGCCGGGGAATTTCAGGATTAATATGTACTCCATAGGCGGCCAATAAGGATTTTTCGGTTCCCTCAGCTCCAGATTTGCGTAATGCCGATACCATCGGATCCAGGACATTGAGATTGGTTATTGGAATCGGTGGACAAACCACTTCCACAGGAACCAGCAGACTTGCTGCCTTACTGAGATATTCAAGCCACTCTGCACTTTCTTCATTTTGTTCATTTTCTGCCGCTTTTTGCTTAAGATAGTTCCAGTCCAGTTCAACATTGAAATCCCCCACTGAGTCCACGTGAATAACCTGTTCGACTGTGGTTCCGTTTCCCGGTTTTCCACCCAGCGATGACTGGATAATATCAACGGTTTGATCAAGAGAAAGCCCGGAAAACTCTAACTCAAACCCTACCATGCGAGGGGTTCGGTCATCTTTAATCGTAACAGGAGGTGTCTTAAAATTAGCTTGTTGACTCATGCTTGCCTTGTATATGTTCTGCTTTACATTAAAATTTGCTTTCTTCATTAAATGTCACAAGATTTGTGCCTCAATTGTTGAAACAGACTAAAATAAACCTTAATCCCTGAAATGATTACTATAAACACACAAATACTCATTCAAGTGGGCCACCAGTTCTTTCATTCATTTAACATAAAATGTCAAAAAAAGTATAATTTTATAAAGAATGAATGTATTATTTTATAGTTTTAGTTATAAAATAGATTATAACTCCCTCAGAGTTCGGTAAATTACTTATTTTCTTCACCCCTAACTATTCAACATTAGCCAAATTTTTAATCATTTTTTAAAATACAGATAACTCATTGAAATAATTAAAAGTTAATTCTTACTCTTAATCTTACTCTCAAATTTTGAAACTGATTTTAAAATAAGAGAATGCACAGTAACTAGCATTAAACACAACAGAGGAAATGATGAACATAATTGTTATTGATGATGATCAGGATTTTTTACTGTCGATGGAAATTCAATTGAAAGGACTGGGGCATGAGGTGCAGAAACTGTCTGATTCAAGTAAAGTTCACCAACTGAGCCAATCGTTGATCACCAGCTTGGATTTAGCTATCATTGATATGCACATGCCGGAGGTCGATGGTCTACAAGTGGGTAAGCATCTGAAAGGGATGAGTGATGAAATTGTCACAGTGATGTCTACATCGGACCCCAGCATATCGAATGTCATTGAAGCATTTCGTGACAGTCGTTTTGATGATTACATTTCTAAAAAAGATACACTCATTGCTGCCAAATTGGAGGATTTACTGCGTCGTGCTGAGCAATTATCGGAAGAACGAAAAGCCCTCTCTCAGGCGTATCATCTGAGTCAGGCAATACGCACAGAATCCATCACTTCCAGACAAAAAATGATTGGACAGTCCTCTCAGTTTGTGGCCATCCAGCATTACATTGACAAAGTCGCCCCATTGGATTCAACCATCTTGATTCGTGGAGAAACAGGAACAGGAAAAGGTGTCATTGCTCAGTCGATTCACCAAAACAGTATGCGAAGTGACGCACCGTTTGTGTCTATGAACTGTACGACCATTCCGAAGGGCTTGATGGAGAGTGAGTTATTTGGCCATATCAAAGGGGCTTTTACCGGGGCATTGGGTGATAAAGAAGGGTTATTCAGTCTGGCAAATGGAGGCACCATTTTTTTAGATGAAATTGGTGATTTGTCTTTGGAACTCCAGGTTAAATTATTACAGGTATTGCAGGAAAGAAAAATTCGTCCGGTTGGCGGTCAGGAAGAAGAAATTGTAGATGTCCGCATCATCAGTGCGACCCATCAGGATCTGGAACAACGAATTCAGACAGGCGAGTTCCGGGAAGATTTGTTTTATCGCTTGAATGTGGTTCCTTTGTTTGTGCCTCCATTACGAGAAAGGCGGGAAGACATTGAACCATTAGTGATGCATTTTATCGCAGTCAAACGTAAAACCAACCCTCATATCAAAGGGGTACTCCCCGATGCATTTGATGTCTTGTACCGACATGACTGGAAAGGAAACATCCGGGAATTAGAAAATGTCGTAGAAAGGGCAATGATTTGGGCTGAAGAGGAATACCTCTCAGAGCAAAGCTTTCTCAGGGCATTACAGCACTCGCTGCATCTTCCCAATATGGAAACTGCTCAACCACCACAATTGAAAGAAAAGCACAGCACAAAAAATTTTGTCAGTCAGTTCACTTCGCAGGAGCAAACCATTCCCACAGGTTTATGGAGAAATTTTAAACAGCATGGTTACAAACTGTGGCACATACAGGAAATAGAGCATGTCCGACAACAACTTATATCGATTTTAAAGCAAGCAAAGTATGTCAAAAACCCTCCATTTGCTCAGATACAAACTCCCCATCCCATTGCTTTCCCAGTTCATGTCAGTTATCTCAATGCACTCAGTGGAGTAATCGAGAGAACTGAGATAATTTTTGAATTTCAAGAATCATCGGGCAACAAGAACCCAACCCAGTGGATTCCAGATCAAACACATCCTGAACAAATTCTGCAATCTGTTTCTAAAGGAATTCCCGATACTTATTTTTTCAATCTCCTGTATCCTTCTTTTCGGCAGGATCAGGGTCCCATTGGACTGTCGCCCAGATGGATTGCGCGAAGCATCGTATTACGTTTTGCTCAATGTTATGCGCCATCCACCACACTGAAATATGTATTTCACCAGACGATGGACATTCTCATTGATGTTTCACTGGCTCAATTCCTGGAAGGGTTCAATGATGATGGTCTGGAAATGATCAGAGCCAGCCTGGCTCGCAAAGGCGCTCTCTTTGCAGGAATTCCCAAACGCTTGAAGCAAGATTCTCAGGGAATTGCAGAAGAGATCCAACAAACCTTTCCAGATTATATACCTCCTCCTCAATCCGGATTCACAAAATTGTAAAGAGAAACTGTATTAAACAGGACATCATCTATCTCTGTGGTTGCCAATAAGGCAGCACAAAGGAAAAAGAACTACCTTTGCCTTCTTCACTCTGGACATGAAGCTGTGCATGATGGGCCTGGAGCAATTCGTGAACCAGAGGGAGTCCAAATCCTGTTCCTTTTTCTCCTTTTGTGCCTGATGTCGAGATCTTATGATGTTTCTCAAATAAAAGTGGAATTTTTTCTGGAGCAATACCGACTCCCGTATCACTGATTTCGACCTGAACACCATCTTCTTGAGGAATGGTACGTACTGTAACTTTTCCAGATTGCGGAGTGAACTTAATGGCGTTGTTCAATAAATTGTCCAATATCTGATTGAGTTTTTGAGGATCTGCAGCAACAAAATGACTGCCAGTGTTTTCATAAATCAATTTGATTTTTTTTTCTTCAAATGCTGGTCTCAGGTCTGCCACCACATACTGCAACAATTGATTTAAATCACAACGCTGGAGTTCTATGTGAAGCTGTCCCTTTTCAATGGCGATTAACTCCAATACTTCATCGACGAGTTCGAAAGCACGGACGCCTGTTCTTTCAATGGCAGCCAGCATGTCCAGGATCTCCTGATCCGGGTCCAGTTCGGTGATGCGTTCTTGAAGTAACCGGGCAAAAGAGAGCATCGTATTGAATGGACTGCGTAAATCGTGAGAGAGGATCCCCACAAATTGGTTCATTTGCTGGTTTTTTTCTGACAATTGCTCTGAGGTTTTTTTGAGTTGCTCGGCTAGGATTTCCTGATCCTGCAATGCCTTTTTTAAGGCTTGTTTTTGTTGATACATTTCAACAAATGCCGAAATCTTTCCTCGCAATACATATGAATCCACAGGCTTGAAAATGTAATCAACAGCCCCACTCTCATAGCCTTGGAACACATATTGCCTCTCTTTGCGATAAGCTGTGATAAAGATAATCGGGGTATTGGTATGAATACGCATCAATTCGGCTGTTTCTAATCCGTCCATTTCTGGCATCTGAACATCCATGAGAATGACAGCGAATTCATTTTTCAAGATTATTTCTAAAGCTTGTTGTCCACTACAAGCTGTGGTTATTTCAAAATCAAAGACACCTAATGTTTTTTTAAAAGCAAATAGATTACTTTCTTTGTCATCAACAATTAAGATTTTGGCAGGTTGGTTCATCACGATTTTTGTTATTGAAAGTTATCGTTTTCCTTCTTTTGTGACAAGAATTGTCCCATCTGGATGAACAATTCATGAGTATCAATCGGCTTTCCTAAAAACGCGTTAGCTCCAATAGCCAGAGCCTTGCTTTTTACACCTTCTGTTACGTTAGCAGTCAACACAATAATGGGCAGTTCGAGTCCCAATTCTTGACGGATGATACGAATGGTTTCATAGCCATCCAATTTGGGCATCAACAGATCCATCAGCACTAAATCAAATGCCTCTGGATTCGATTTTAAGGCATCAATACAATCTTGTCCATTGGTTTCCACAAAGACCTCCATTTGTTTGTCTTTCAACCGTTTCATCAAAGCAAATGTATTGCGCATGTCGTCATCGACGATTAAAACTCGAATCCCCACAAGTTGAGGGAGGACAACGGTTACATTTTCTGGTTGTTGTGTCTCAGAGGTTAAGTCTGTTTGGGGGGGATTGTTTTTAATCATTTGTGTGTCATTAATCTCAACAGTATGCTCTTCTGATAGCTGGTGCTGTTGTTCCTGATCCAGTGATTCGGGCAAATAAAGAATGAAAGTACTGCCCTGGTGGAGTTGGCTATCCAGGACGATGGTACCTCCCAGGATATTAGTAAATTGCTGGGAGATAGAAAGACCCAATCCTGTACCTCCATATTTACGTCGAATGCTGCCATCCGCTTGATGGAACTCTTGAAAAATCAGTTTCTGTTCAGAAGGAGAAATACCAATTCCCGTATCTGAAACAGCAATAGCAATCCAGGTTTGTGAAGACAAGATGGCAAGTTTTTGGAGTTCATCAACGGCGGGCTGGTAAATGGATAAAGTGATTTGTCCACTCTCTGTGAATTTGACGGCATTGGATAATAAGTTTTTAATAATTTGCTTCACTTTTTGAACATCAGTATAAAGTTGGGGAGGTAAATCTGTCGATTGTTTTGTAATGAGTTCCAACCCTTTTTGCTGAATGAGAGGATCAAACGTTTTGATAACATAGCTCACAAATTCTGCTGGATTGATATATTCTAAGTAAAGCGCCATTTTCCCTGCTTCAATCTGGGCTAAGTCCAGTAAATCATTGATCATGTTCAATAGCTCAGTGCCACTGCTGTAAATATTTTCGATACATTCCAACTGATCCTGACTTAAATTATTTTCTTGATTTTCTGCTAAAGTTTGAGAGAGCAATATCAAACTGTTGAGGGGAGTTCGGAGTTCGTGAGAAACATTGGCTAAGAATTCTGATTTATACTGGTTGCTCTGCTCCAAGTCGTTTTTTAATTGCCGAAATGCCGAAACCATGTGGTTGAGTGCCTCTGAAACCCGTTGAAGTTCATCGACCGATTGATCGTCGATAATAAACGAATAATTCCCTCCTGCAATGATACGTGCCCCCTGAACCAGCATGGAAATACGCTGAGTGATACCCTTTAAAGTGAAAAAGCCTACTGAAATTAAAATGCTGATGCTCAAGACAGAAAGTGAAATGAAAATATTCCTGATGAATCGATAAATTCGATTCGTTTCCGCAGAAGCCTGTTGCATGCCTCTTTCGTGAAAATCAGCCACTTCCTTTAAAAGCACATCGATCTTATCTATTTTTTGGCGTGCTTGTTGAATGGAAAGTTGGAAAGCTTTTTGATTTGAATTCTTTTGTGTCAATTCCAATACTGCTTGCTGAAGAAGAGCATATTCGTTGATGTGCTGACGCAATGCTGAAATTTCTTGAATGGAAGGTAATAATTTTTGCAGTACGTCGAGCTGATTATCGATCGTTTCTAAAAACAAATTGGCTTGTTGGCTGTGCCGCAGAATGTCCTCGTCTTCAAGAGCTAAAATAGCTCGTTGGGTCGAACGAATTGCTTTGAGAATTCCACTTTCCACATCATTCACTTTTTCCAGCAAATCTATTTGCAAATCCAGATGTAAATGTATGGATGTCTCATTTATATGATGTTTTAAACGAGTTGTTTGCACATGAAGTTTAATGCTTTGGATTAATTGATCAATGATTTGGAATTTAGGAGTGATTTGCTCCCTCAACAGTTTTTTGGCTTCCTGGTTACTGTTTTCCAGGGTTAATCTGTTAATTTCATTAAAGGTTTCGATATAATGCTGGTAACTGAGTTGAATCTGCCGCAGTTGTTCCTGATTCGCATCGTCTGCTAAATTTTGCAGATTTGCCAAAAGTATTGCAAACTTTGAAGAAATTTGGATAAAGTGACGCTGGAGTTTCTGCATCTCATCAAGGTTGAGAGAAACGATCAGGTTTTTCTCAACATGATGCATTTCCAGTAGCTGACTACGTAACTGGTGGGATAGGGAAACTTTATGAGCAGCAAGGTCAACCACTGTTTCAAGACGATGATCCAGATGTCTCAAGGCCCAGACGCAGGCAACTGCAATCAGGGAGATCAACGTGCTGGCAAAAATAATGATAAAAAAAATTTTATGTTTGATTTTTAGATGCACTGCCCTATTTTCTATCTATCCAAATTGTCTATTGTTATTTCATAGGAACCTTATCCACTGATTTTAGGAAGAACAATACTGGCAAAGCTCAAGACAAAGAAAAAGCCGCACATGTCGGTAACGGTGGTCAAAAGAGGACCGGAGGCCAAAGCAGGGTCCACTTTCATTCTTCGCAACAACAACGGAATAGAACCACCAAGGCAGACAGCGAGTAATGTGTTGGTGGCCAATGCTCCTCCAACAACCAGCCCCAGGTAAGGATTGCCTTTCCAAAGCAAAGCAACACCTCCCAAAAGACATCCCAATGCCAACCCATTGACAATTCCAACGATGGCTTCTTTGGAAAATACCCGCCAAAGCTCCCGGGGACGTACCAGGCCTAAGGAAAGTTCGCGCATACTCACCGCAACTGCCTGGTTTCCAGAACAACCGCTCATGTCTGAGATGATCGGTAAAAAAACCGCAAGGGTGATGGCTTTTTCCAGTGTATCCTGATAAAAAGCGATCACACTGGCAGCAATGATATTCAGCACAATATTGATGCTAAGCCAGGAAAGCCGACGGGAGGAGCGAGAGAACAACGACATGCTCCTAAATTCTTCTCCTCCAACAATACCACTGACTTTCAGGAAAATTTTATTCGCCTTTTGTTTCACTGCTTCATCTACGGAAAAACGGCTGACAATGCCAACCAGGACATTGTCATCATTGACAACTGGCACACCAAAGAATGAATATTGACCGAAAAAATCCTGCAAGTCATTCAAGGAAGCATGATCTTTCATACACAATGGCTTGGTTATCATCACTTTTTCAATTGGTTTTGCCTTGGCAGAAAGCAGAAGATCACGCAAGCGAAGCACCCCTAATAATTTTCCTGCTTCAGAAGTGACATAGGCATATTGGATGGTATAGTCTGCGTAGGTCTCACCTTTCTGCCGCAGATCAGCCAGCACATCATCGACTTTGAAATGTTCCGGATAAGCCAGGTATTCAGTAAGCATTAGACTTCCTGCCGTATCTTCCGGATAAGCCATCAACTGCTTGATTTCAGAAGCATTTGTAGACAATGATTCCAAAATTTCTTCTGCTTTGTTTTCAGGAAGGTGACTGAGCAGGTCGGCCTGATGATCACTCCTCAGCTCATCAACAATCGGTGCGGCCTGGTCAATTGCCAGATCTTCAATCACATGGGCTGCCTCTTCCTCAGGAATTGCTGTAATCACGTCTGCGGCATTCTTTGGTTCAAGTAAAGTCAACAATTGAGTCTGGTTCTCTGCATCTAAACGTAAAATGGCTCTTGCTGTTTCCGAAGGCGAAAGCGTGTCACATAATGTTTCTAATTGCTCTTTATTTCCGTCTTTTATGGCCTCTTTCAATTCCTTGACAGGCTCAACTAATGGTTCTGTTTCTCCGGTCATATCAACATTCTCCAATATGGGTGTTGGGCTTGATCATATTTTCGTCCACTTGAAATTGTTCCTCCCCTTAACAAGGGAAAGGTTAGGAGGGGTTGGTGCTATAACCGATAACCTCCCCTGACCCGCTTCGGCGTACGGCCTCCTTGTCAAGGAGGGGAAATCGTTTTTGCACAATTGGGTGAAAATATGACCAACCCCCGGTAGGTGTTACTATAAATCGTTTGTTAATTTTGAAATCGTCAACTTTCATTCTACGCCTAAATGAATCAAGGCGTCTCCTTTATGAACAACAGGGAGGTGACTCAAACCAATCACATGGCCCGATTCACCAGTTCTCACTTTGTATTCAAAGTCACCAAAGGGATCTGTAATAGTCGCAATCACTTGCCGCTTTTTAACAGACTCTCCTTCATGAACCAAGGGGTGATAAATGCCTCCATACCCAGCACGAATCCAACGACTGGTTTTCATCCAAATCGTACGATTAGCTTCAGGACTGCCTTCTCTCATGCCAAGAAACTCCATGACTCTCAGTGTTCCGTTGATTCCCTCCTGGATTGCAAATTCATCAAAGCGCATGGCCTCTCCTCCTTCATAGACCAGGATTATTTTATTGCGTTTCTCGGCTTCTTTCCGAAATGATTTATCTCTTAATTTTGAATTGACAATAAAAGGAGCAGCAAAGCTTTGAGCAAGAAGGCGATTTTCTTCCTGAGTGACAACAGATCGAACTTGGGGATAATTACTCCGGTTGAGTCCACCTGTATGGAAATCAATTCCAAAATCCACATGAGGCAGTATTTCATGAATGAGGATATAAGCCACTCTCTGTGCCAATGAGCCATTTTGACTCCCGGGAAAGCTCCGATTGAGGTCTTTACCACCAGGAAATGTTCTGGAATTTTGCAAAAAACCAAATATATTGAGAATAGGAATCGCAATGACAGTCCCCCGTTGAGGTTGGATGGTCTGCTCAACCCTCATACGGCGAATAATTTCCATCCCATTGAGTTCATCTCCATGCAACGTGGCAGTCAGCAATAACACGGGCCCCTCTTCCCTGGCCCGGTAGACATAAACGGGTAGTTCAATGGTGGTGTGGGTCGGCAAGCGTGCAACATTGAACTCAATAGTGGTTTGCTGCCCTTTTTCGATGGGAGTGTTGTTAATAATAATGGTTCTATCTTGCATCAGGTCTTTCCTTGCTTCCTTGTCTTAGTGATATAGTCATGGCGTTTTCCTCAAACCGCATGAGAAGCCAGGTATTTTTTGGAAGTGTCCAGAATGAATCGCTTTTTGAACACTTTTCTGCCCAGTAAAATAGGAAATTTCATTTGGGAGCGATCTGTTAAGGAAAGTTCAATTTCAAATGTTTCACCAAATAACGACATCCTGGTTTTAATAAAAACCCGATCTTCTGTTTCACCCGATGAACTTTTCACACGCTTCTCATTATATACAGGCAAACAGAAATCCATCTTCTGATAATTAGGGTGAGAAGTATCAAGAATCTTAAAGCGAACATAAAACCCCTGTGGTTTTTCTTCTATGGCGATCGCAGAGCAATGAATGGAAGAAGTGTAAGCGCCGGAATCCATTTTGGCATCCACTCCAAATAATTTCAGATCGGGTAAATCAATTAATTCAACACGGCCAATGATTTGCTTAGGTTTCTTCGGCCTCTTTTTCTTTCGTTTTGTGGTCTTGAGTGAATCTTTTTTCTGGTTCACCTCAATTTCTTTGTCTCCCAGTTGTTTGATTCGTCTTTCCCAAATTTGCAAGAGTTTCCAGTGGAGAATTGGTATTTCCTGAATCACATGCCCTGGTATTTTGTAAACACAGGTAGAGGGACTGATATGGAAATGGAAAGGAGAGGGGTGATTGAACAAAACATCACTTTCACCAAAAATGCTTCCTGAAGAATTCAAGGTTTCAATCACCTCTCCCTGATAAAGGAGTTGAACTTCTCCAGATTCCAGCAGATAGAGCGTATTTTTTTGCAGTGACTTAAGTTTTTTTCTTTCAGGATATTTACCAAAAATCATATTTTGGGCTATTCGTGTTTGCAGGGGGGAAGAAATATTTTCTCCAAACAACCAGCTTTTTTGCAAAAAAGTCAATTTGTGGTGAATCCCCTGAATGTCATCATACAGGTCATTGCGATTGACAAATTCTTGATAGAGTGGTCCCGGAATTTTTAGCATCTGCACCATCGTAGCTGTTCGAAAGGTTCCCATTGAGGGAACTTTGAACAATACCGACAGTTCTCCAATTAAAGCTCCTGATGATAGAAAACTCTGAAACTCAGAATCAGGATAAATAAACTCCAGTACGCCATTTATGACCAGATAGACATCTTGACTAAAGACAGTATGCTTGAGCAGAATCGAGCCAGCATTCAACTGTACAAGAGGACAATTCAACAAAGGCCCCAATTCGTATGACGGAAGAGATGGAAAGTAATTGGCAAGGTATTCAGCAGCTTGCTTCCTGGTATAGTCCAGCACAGCCGGTATGAGCACATCAACGGTACCGAATGTCGCTTCTGATCCAATCTCCTTTTGGCGGTTGGTGAGTTTTTTCTCAGTATGAGCCAGAATAATTTTACCAGACACATCTTCTTCAAAATCTTCTGCTTTTCCATGAATCAGCCCTCCGCCAATATCAATTTTTTTCAATTGCACCGGGGTGAGATAATTGGATTTGATGTGATCAGAATCAATTGACTTGTTTTCCGCAGATACCACCCTTTGCAACACCTCAAACGAGGCTATATCAGCAAGATGAGCATAGGTCGGATAATCCTCCTGCCACAGTGCACGAAAAAGAAAAATGTTCGTTTCTACTGGATGAGGAGAGAACAGGGGCTTGACTTCTAATCCTTCCATATTATTCCAAATATCAAGTTGAAGGTCATGAACATCAAAGTATTCCTCAAAATACTTTTCATCCATTGACATCAATGCTGCCAGTTTTTTGGAGACAGAGGCCCGGACTAGTTGAGTTGAATAATACTTGATACGCCGATCTGTCCGTATCAAAGCAGTCAAGCCAGCAAAATGATCATCATGGGCATGGGTGTGGAAAATCCCCTCAATTTCGTTGGTACTTATTCCTAAAGCCAGTAGGCTGGATAAAATGTTGGGACCTGCATCAATTAAAAAAATTTTTCCTTGAAACATCAAAATACTCGACATACATGGTCGATTGATGTCCCAACCATCACCTTCTCCTGTATGCAGAACCGCAAAATATTCCCGTTTGATTTGTTGATAACTCAATTCATAAGGAGCCTCATACCGTATATTGGGGGCTAAATTTAAATCAACAACTACTGTCTCTTCTCCGAAATGGAATTCAAATATATTCAGTTCCAGGCGTCTGACAAACACACCATTCCGTATTTCAACAGGATCATCAACAATGTACCTTTTTTCCAAAATTTCTTCAGTTTGACGAATTTGTCCAAATGCAAACTGTCGCTTGATTTGCATCATTTCCTTGGCCACGTCTTCAGATATACCAGCCTGGCATATCTCTTTTTCTGAAACCAGCCCGTAATTTCCGCGATAAATATAC
>JANQHV010000122.1 GCA_028282505.1 SAR324 cluster bacterium
CTTAGAAGCATTCATGCAGTCCAGCGAAGAAATTCTAGAGTTGCCCCCCATGAATTCATACCGAAGAAGACTGGTCCACAAAGTGGCATCTAGTTTTAAATTGAAAAGTCATTCGGTTGGAGAAGAAGAACGTTTTGTCTGTCTCACCAAAACAGAAGAAAGTCAAATTCCAGAAAAGCGAGCATTTTCTGGAGGACCTGTCCATGATTTTGGCATGCAAACCTTTTATGCCGTTCCCAATACACGCATCATTTTAAGATCCGATGGCAGTGTTGGCATCCCACAAAAATCAGAACGATACGCTCCGATTGATGACCGGGTCGTCACCACAAGAGAATTTCGGGTTCGCCAAAATAAAATCGTATGTTATGGTGAAGAAGGATGGTAGAAGCCTCAGTCTTTACTCTTTCCTATCTGGGGGATGCCTGGTATGAGCTATGGTGTCGCCAGATGGTCCTCTCATCAATCAAAAAACCAGACGTGGTTCATCAAAAAGTCACCCATATCGTTTGTTGCCAGGCACAAGCATCTGTTGCGGCGACCATTTATCCTTTGCTCAATCCAGAAGAGCAAAAAATTTTCAAGAGAGGCAAAAACCGGAAAGATCTCTCCTGTCCCAAAAATGCGACCATGAAGGATTATCGTGCAGCAACCGGTTTCGAATGCCTCATTGGTTATTGGTATCTGACTGAAAATACAAAACGTTTCTCATCCCTGATGCAAAAAAAAGCGGTACAAGAGTTGCTCCATCAAAAATTGTTTCCTCAAAACAGTTCCAACTGTTCATAGTCTTTTTCATCCTGATAGCATAACAACATGGGATTGCTCAAAATTGAAGGAGTTCATAAACACTTCCCCATTCATGGTGGTGTTTTTCTGCGAGAACAGGGAAGAGCGTCTGTGATCAATGACATCTCTCTAGAAATCAACGAAGGAGAAATTTTAGGTATCGTTGGAGAGTCAGGCTGTGGCAAATCCACCCTGGCTCGGCTCATCATGAGGATTTACGAACCTTCTCAGGGAAAAATTTATTTTGGAGAAAATCCCATTCAGAGTTTTTCTCGAAAAGAATACTTTCATCAAGTTCAAATGGTGTTCCAAGATCCCTTCTCTTCTTTGAACCCTAAAATGACCGTCGATGCCCTCCTCACGGAAATGCTCCGCCTGCATCAACCATCCGTCAACATCCAGCAAACTAAAATGAAATTACTGGAAGAGGTAGGCTTGGCTTCTAATGCCTTAAAAAAATATCCACACGAATTCAGTGGTGGTCAACGGCAACGTATCGCTATTGCCAAAGCACTGAGTGCTCAACCGACCTTATTGATTGCCGATGAGCCCGTTTCTGCCCTGGATGTTTCCATTCAAGCACAAATATTGAACCTGCTTAAAGATTTACAACAGCGCCATCAATTAAGCCTCTTGTTCATTTCCCACGATTTGGAAGTCGTCAATTATTTTTGTGATCGCATACTGGTGATGTATCTGGGAAAAATTGTAGAAGAATTGCCCCATCAGAACCTCCACACCCAAGCCCAGCATCCTTACACCGAAGCCCTGCTGCGAAGCATCCCTCACCTCGATAAAAAAGCGGACGGATTGCAAATCCTCGCAGGGGAAATCCCTTCTCCTTTGAATTTACCCCCAGGTTGTGGATTTTACTCGCGCTGCCAATACCGTCAAGAACTCTGCCACCAAGAAGTCCCTCCATTGGTCAAAAAATCTTCTGAACACCAAGTTGCCTGCTTTCAGCGCACTTGATTTATCTCGCAAGTGAACTATTTAACGAGAATTTCTGGTGGTCCGGCATTCCGGGAATCCGCTCCATTTTGGTGGTTTTGCAGACTGAACAGGGATCACTATGTGCAAAGTAATTGAATCACAAGGAAAAGAATTGTTGATTGAAAAAGAAAATGGTACTCAAGTTAAAATTCCTAAAACTAGTCAAACCCAAGTCTCTGTTTCTCCAAAATTCGGATCATTCACCAATGGATTAATTCATATTTTTGAACAACAAAGTAGAAAGTATCATTTTCAATCGGGGATGTAGGAGAAAGTCCTAGAATCCACTTTTTCGACAACCTCGTCTGACAAGAGAAAAATGAAAATCATTAGGCCATTGCTAAGAGTTTTAGGACATCAAGAATACCTACGATTTGGTGTTCGGGATCGAATCATACGTTTTTTTCACAGCCCCGATAAAAAGCAGGAGGAGCGGTTCGAAACTCATTTCTTCGGATCTATCTACCCAGGAAACTTTAACACCTTCTTGGACTGGAGCGTTTATTACTACGGTGCTTATGCCAAAGAAGAGCTGCTACTTATGCGTGACTTTCTTCATCCGATAAAAGGAGCAGTCGTTGTTGACGTGGGAGCGAATGTTGGGCATCATTCATTGTTCGCATCTACAATGGCAAACCACGTTCATTCATTTGAACCATTTCCCCTGGTATACGAAAAACTTAAGGAAAAAATTCGAATAAATTCTATCACTAATATCTCTCTTCATGAAATTGGCTTGGGAAACTCAAAAGAGAGCAAGAATTACTATCCGCCATCGACAAATAACACTGGAACCGGAAGTTTTGTATCCGGTTCACACTCTGTTGATTGTATCTCTCTGAGAATTGAGAAGGCAGATGATTATTTTGATGAACATGGTATCAATAAAATGGATTATCTCAAGATAGATGTGGAAGGCTTCGAGCTAGAAGTATTGACGGGTATGAGAAATGTTTTAGAAAAGACTCGACCGATCTGTTTTTTAGAGTGGACTCAAGCTTCGCGTGGTTCAGAACATAAAAATGGGATGAATCTATTTCCAGACGATTACAGTTTCTACAGACTTGTAGACAATGAACCAGTTCTTATATTTTTCAAGAAAAGGAATTACCACCTGACTAAACTTGGCTCCAGTTGGCCAGATGGAAACCTTTTGGTCGTTCCAAAAGAATATGTTGAACAAGTCAATGCACTCAACCCTTTACCTGTCGCTGCACATCGGCTGAGGGGTGAGTGATTCCAAAAGGGAATCTTTTCTGAATGCTTGACCGTATGAGTGGAAAACTCTCAGATATGTGCCTTAGTACAGGTATTCACAATAAAGTGTACAAATTCTTAATCTTGTTCTTAGACTGGGCGTCCCCCTCTAATCCCTCAATTTCCAGAGATTAAGAGTAAGATTAGGATTAAGAGTAAGACTGTCACAACAAGAATTTGAACACTTATTTCTGATTAGTAGTACTTAGAGGGAATGGAGCTAAAAAGTTCCTGATCTAACCGATTGTCATGCATTTTTTAGTATAGCGATATGAGTGGAAATTACAGATTTGCAAGAATATTCGTCATTTTGGGAATATGGCTTTTAGTATTGGGGTGTAATCTATCACAATCATCAAATAACTGCTCATCCAGTGATGACTGTTCCGAAGATGGAGAAACAGATGATCTGATTGCGGACCCTGACCAAATTGCTCGCCCTGAAGAAGTAATAATAAAAGATAGTGAGGGAAGAGAACTGTTTAAGATATTTAAGACAGAAGTGGCAAATTATCAATTCGCATCTTTTCTCGCAGAATTCCGTGTGAAAACTGCGGAAATCAGTGATGGAGAATCCAATGATTGTCACTTGGATAATGGGAAGGTGGCTTTATGTTATCAATTCACAGGATCTGGGATTCCAACTTTGAACACAGAAGGAGAGATAGTATATGGAGGTACAGCGAGTATTGAAGATGAGGATTATTTTATAGTTCCAGATTCTAACAGTACTAAACCCGTAACCTATGTCAGCTGGTATGCTGCACATTATTTTTGTAATGCGATTGGTAGACGGCTTCCCACAGAATCAGAGTGGGAACGTGCTGCTAGTGGGGGAACAAACAAAACTTACCCTTGGGGAGAAAAGGAACCAGATTGTGATTTGGCCAACTTCTTTATTGATCTAGAGGACAAGCTATCATTTTGCGAGAATGATAGTGTGGATATATATGGTGAAACATATCAGAATGGTCAATCAATTGATGGGGTTTTCCATTTAGCTGGGAATGTTGCTGAATGGACTAGCACTTTTATAGAAGAAGATGATGATATGGATGAAATTGATAGAAAACGAATTGTAAAAGGGGGTTCTTGGTTTGATCCCAGTGAGAATTTGACAATACAATCCAGATCAGAGGTACTCCCGCAACAGACGCTACCAACTGTAGGATTTAGATGTGTTAAGAGTCTATAATGCTGGAACTTATTTATGAATCGCTGTACTAAGTGATTATTCTTAATTTTGTGGCGGCGGCTTGTTTGAGTTACCAGAGGCCTTTTCATCGATAAATAGTTCCGGTATCATTTCGGAAACAGGGCCCACGAATTCTGGTTCAAAGGCACGAATCAGAGGCACATCCTTATTGGTATAGGGAATGGCATTGAGCATGTGCCGGATACAGTTCAAGCGTGCCCGTTTTTTGTCATCAGATTTCACAACAGTCCAGGGCGCATAGGAAGTGTCCGTATACCGGAACATGGCTTCTTTGGCGGTGGTATAATCATCCCATTTATTGGTAGATTCTTTATCCACGGGAGAAAGCTTCCACTGTCTCAATGGATCGGTAGTACGATTATTAAAGCGCCGCCCCTGTTCAGTGGGACTGACAGAAAACCAATATTTCAATAAAATGATGCCTGAGTCGACCAGCATTTTTTCAAATTGGGGAGCATGCTTATAAAATCGTTCATATTCCTTCACCGTGCAAAATCCCATCACTCGTTCCACGCCAGCGCGGTTGTACCAGGAGCGATCCATCAAAACGATTTCACCACCAGAGGGCAAATGCTCAACATACCGTTGAAAGTACCATTGTGTTTTTTCTTTATCAGAAGGTTTGTCCAGAGCGACAACACGGCATCCACGAGGATTGATGTGCTCAATGATTCTTTTGATAGTTCCTCCTTTTCCAGCAGCATCCCGTCCCTCAAAAATTGCTAGGACTTTGGCGTCGGTGGATTTGACCCAATGCTGCATTTTCAACAATTCTACTTGCAGGGTGGCTTTTTCCCGTTCATAGTACTTCCTTCTCAGCTTTCCATCTGATCTGAATTTGTGATAGTTGTGTGAAATGTCCATATAACCTTTTTGCTGGGTTTTGTATAAAATCGTGTGCTGTTCTCGAAGCTATAGCGGCTTTAGGATATTTTTTCAATACGTTTCTTCGACAATGGCAGATGTGCTCACAAAGCGTCTTTGGTATGCCAGATTTGTGTCTGGTACGCAGAGACCAGGTTATCCTGATCCCGGGCAAAGAGCATGATGTGATTATTCCCTTCTTGCAAATGGAGTTCTGTTTCAAAAGAGAGGAGAGGAGCAGGAGATTTCCCCAGGTTGGTCTGGTAAAATATTTTTTCGCTATTCAAAAAAATAAACACATCCCTCATTTGTTGATCATCATTGGCAACCCCTTGCAGTTGGACACGATCCAGGGAAGTGATGGAATCAACAGCCTGAGCCTGTCCGTCCCTCACCTGAAATCTGATTTGAGGTGCCTGATAAGTCGCCTTGGCTGCTGCCTGGTTTTGAGCTTCCAGTTTATAAATCAAATTCTTTCGGGAAAATATTTTATTTTGTATTTCGAGGAACAACTTCAAATCGTCAGTTGAGGCATTCTTTTTCAGTTTAAAGAGAAGGGAGGCTTCTTTTTCTTCCTGGGGCAATAAATCTTCCAGGTTCTGCTTGCCCTGCAATAAAGTGATATCCGGTTGTGATTGTTTTTTGAGCAAAACTACCGTCTCTTTGGCAGGAGCATTCCCGATATTTTTGACCTTTATTTGCAGGGCAATGGTTTCTCCCGCTTGAATGAGAGCATCCCCGTTTCCCTGGGAATCCAAACGCCCATCATCAATGGTCATGTATTGAAATTGAAACCGAGGCTGAGGAGCTTTTTGAATTCTCACAAACGTCGACTGAGACAAGAGTGGTTTGAGACGATGATCGACCAAATTAAAAGAAACCCGGTTGATATCACTGTCCATCTTGTTGGATAATTTCACCGACAGGTAAACGGTTTTTGTCGTATTGGGTTCGAGATATCCGACAGGAATTTCTTTACGATCAAAAATAGGGTGATTGCTTTGAGTGATTACGAGTAAGCGGCTGAGAGGGCTTTTGCCAGTATTGGTCACCTCAACCCGAAAGCGTATTTGGGACTCAACTGGAAGAAGAGGAGGTCCTGGAGCCCATTGTTCGTCATCTTCATGCAATTCGACATGGACACTGACGTTCAGTAGAGGAATGTCTGACAAAGGAGTGAGGTTCCAATTGATATTATGCTTTTTGAGTTCCTGGACTATTCGCTGATCCTGCAACACAGCCACCTCTTTTTGGACCTCTAGGGCACTTTGCAGCAGAGAAGCATCCGGGTTTTGCTGATGACGGATCAGAATTTTTTGGGCAAATCCCACAAAAAAATCCCCCTCCAGTTGTAGCTCTAAATCATCAATCGGGATTTCCGGAGAGTTTTTATAGGGCACCAGATAGGGGAGGTAGGCTACCGGTTGTTCAGGTTGCTCCCCCGATTCTTCAAAGTGGTGTGCTAAACTTTTCTCTTCATTTTCTTCTTGTCGTATCAGTGCCATACGCTCTTTAGAAATGACAATTGGATATAATTTAATATCAGGTGTTACGCCTACCGACTGGATGGATTTACGCCCAGGGGTGAGGTATTTGGCAACTGTTAGTTTCAGGGCAGATTGATCTTGAAGTGGCCAAACCGTTTGGACTGATCCCTTTCCAAACGATTGTTCTCCAATCAAAACAGCCCGGTTATTGTTTTTTAAGGCGGCTGCAACGATTTCTGAAGCAGAGGCACTTCCACTATTCACCAGAACAATGGCTGGAATATTGAGGAGTTTTTTATTGCTGAGTGCCCAGTGAGAATAATAAGAGGTGAAATGGTGTTGACTGCCTTCCGTAGAAACAATGGTTTTATTTTCTGCCAGGAACTGATCTGATATTTTGACCGCTTGATCAAGTAACCCTCCGGGATTATTTCTGACATCAAGAATCAATCCTGTGATTTGATCCAAATCATGAAGGATGGCAGCCAAGTCTTTATCCGTATTTTCCTGGAAATTCTTGATCTTGATGTAGCGGATTTTTCCCTGATTGGTTGACAAGTCATGAAAGCTGATGCTGTTGATGTGGATGACTTCTCGGATCAGCTCAATTTTTTTAGGTTCGGTCAGCCCTTTGCGCATGATGTACATTGTGAGTTTGCTTCCCGCTTCTCCTCTCAACTTATTAACGGTATCCGTCAAGGTCATATTTGCGGTGTTTTCTTCTTCAATCCGAACAATACGGTCCATGGCCTGCAATCCAGCTTTGGCAGCAGGTGTTCCTTCAATGGGCGCAATGACCGTCAACTGATTATTACGGATGCCCACAATCACCCCAACTCCTCCAAAATTTCCTCGGGTATTGACTTGAAATTCGTTGTACAGGGTTTTCGGCAGGAGGGTAGAATGGGGATCTAATTCAGCAAGCATTCCCTGGATCAAGGAGTGTTCCACTCGCTGTATCTGATCTGGTTTGGTCCAATGAGATTGGACATACTGGACGATGGTTTGCAACAATTCATTGAGGTGATCCAGCCGTCGGATACGTGGAAAAGAAAGCCATTGTTGATGGGTTTCCACTGTCAATTGCAGCAGGTTTTCCTCAGAAATGGATACTTTTTCCAGATACTGCTCCAGCGAAGTTGCTCTTTTCGTGGACTGTGCCCATTGTAAATAAAGTCTGCCATATATTTCGGGAATTTGTTGTGATAATTCAGACAGCGCCCCTTTGAGCATGCGTTGAGGGTCCAAGCGTTTGGGGTCTACATAATCCAATTGAATCCGCATCAAAACTTCTGAAATCAACTCCGATGGATGGTCGGAGGTACTGGCAGAAGGAAATCGTATCGCAATAGGAGGGACATCATTTTTTTGCACCCATTGTTGCGTTGGGGTAGTAGATGTAGGATTTGTCTGCCAGGCCGGGTTTCTTATTTGCTGTACAGGAGAGAGCAGATTCCACTGCACCGTCTTTTCCGCTTGCAAAGCATCGGGTTGAATTTTCTGGGGCTGTGTGGTGCAGGAGAATATGAAAAAAAGCAGCAATATGCTGCACATGTACTTATTGAGAATGTAAGAAATGATAGTTTCTGGGTTCAATGGAGTCAGAGAGGGTTTTGGCAAAATTTTTGAAGATACGTTCATAATAAGCATCTCAAGTGGAAGGTGTGCTAATGCCCGTCAGAATCACTAGGCGTTTTAGGGGCTGGTGCTTTGATCACCTGGTTACGTCCATTGTTCTTTGCATAATACAATGCGGCATCAACGTCATGAAGCATGGCACCCAACGTTGGTTTGTCTGCACAGATGTCAGGATATGAACCAAATCCCGCACTGCAAGTGACATGAAGTGTCTGGTCATTATAACGAAACGGATAATGCTCCACATCATGACGAATACGCTCTGCGATCGTGTGGGCATCTTCCATGGTTTGCCCCACCATCCCAATGATGAATTCTTCTCCGCCAAAACGAGCAACAATGTCATGCTGCCGTATATTTTTTTTTAAAATCGAAGCGTATTGTACCAGCACACTATCACCACAGGGATGCCCATATTTATCATTGATCTGCTTAAAAAAATCGATATCGAGCATGATCAGGCTGATGGTCTGCTGATTACGGAGGGTGCGTGAAAATTCTTCCTCCAGTCGATCTGTAAAGTAGCGCCGGTTATTCAAACCAGTCAATGCATCCGTAATAGCTAATTCTTCGAGGCTTTTTTGTGCTTCGAGCAGTTCTTTGTTTTTGTTTTCCAGTTCTTGATTGAGATGAGCCAGTTCTTTATTTTTTTGTGCCAACTCA
>JANQHV010000164.1 GCA_028282505.1 SAR324 cluster bacterium
AACATTTGATCAAGAAAAGGAAAATGAACTACTTCTTCTGCTGGATAATCAGGATGATAGACTATGCGGTTCGGAGCCTCGATAATATATAGACGAAGAGTCTGGAAACCTGTTTCGTGGGCAAGGTAATTTTGGAGGTCTGCTGCAGTTTGACGAGATGCCCGCAAGCCAGTATGATTTAATTGTTGAAAAATGGTTTGGCTGGCATTCATCAATTCCAGTCTTAAAGCCCGACCTTCTGTATTGTATAAGATACTTTTGATGATCACCAAACCGGTTGTCAATATAGCAGCTGTCATGACCAAAATAATACTTAAGGATAAAAGATTATATTTTGTCATGATTTTCATAGCGACACCTCAAAGATCACGTTTTTTGTACCTCAAAAATGATACTGATCCACATTATCTTTCGTGAAAATCAAGACTGGCAGGGCAACCTGCATATTGATTCCATCTTTTTGAGGAAAAAAGGTGCCTAAACGTCCCGCTCGAAATCCATGTCCCAGTTGAATATCGCCTATGAGGAGTCGATAAGCACAATAAACGGTCAGGTAGCCATGATCAGGAGCATTCCACAGTAGTACCTTTTTCACACTCCCCTCCTTCAGATAAGCTCTCATCAGATTCGGAGTGGAATTGCCAACAACTGCTATTTTCCCTGCCTTGCCAGCTTCTTTAACAGCTTTGGCAACCCCTGGAACATTGGGTACCCCTAAGGCAATAATACCTTTCAGGGTGGCAAAACCTTTCAGGTAATCTCGGGTAATGCGGTAAGATTCTTCTGTGCTTTCACCGGCAGGCCGGATATCCATAATCTTCAGTTGGGGGTAATTGGTATAAATATATCTTTTGATGGCATTCATCCATTGAACTTGATTAGGAGCTGTAAAAGTTGTGGTTACAATGGCAATATCGCCTTTTGTGCCGATTTCTTCTACCAGAGCTTCCACAAGTTGTGTACCAAATTTTTGGTAATCAACTAGATTGACAAAAAACTCTCTGAAGTTGGTATCTCCATCCCAACTCATGATCCGAATTTCAGTTTCTCGGGCCTTTTTCAAAATGGGAACAATAGCCACTGGATCATTGGCAGCTACAGCGATCAAGTCCGGTTTAGCAGGAATTAACTGTTCTAACAGGTCAATTTGCTTTTCGACTCGATCCTGTGTCGGCCCGGACCAGAGTACGTCTAGTTCGGACAATTCCTGATCGGCTTCCTCAATCCCCTGTTTTACCATATCATAATAGGAAATACCCACCAGCTTAGGCATGATGACGATACGGTATTTGGGTTCAGCATAACTTAGTGTTGCAACAAAAACCGTTGCCTGCACTAGCACAACTAGTGCTATTCGAACGAGTGAATGATACATGGTTCCCCCCTTGACCAATAAATTAGGTATATAGAGAATACTCTGTCAGATGCATTCTCTGAACGAACATTTGTCACTCTGATAATCTTTCATATCGATAGTCCTGCCTTCTACAACAAAGAATCCCTGATTCTCAGTAATGATTGTTAATGTTGATTCTCTTCCAAATTTTGTACCAAAAAATTAAATCGCTCACACGGCATTTGGGAATGTTCGTCATGCATTGATGTATCTGCTATGAAGCAAACAAATAAAGCATTTTGCGTATGCATATGTGCCCCCGATATGGGGTGAGCTTCACCAGTCCTGCCTTTTTTATTAGTTTTCACTAGTGTTCTTATAATTCACTAGTTGCCTCTTTTAAAATCGAGTATTCTGATTTTTGTCAGTTATTCCAATTATTGGGGATTTCCACCAAAAATAACTCAAATATCAATACGTTAGGCAATTAAAAATCAATTTCTTGATCCAATAAAATGCTTGGAACACAATTTGTAGCAAGCATAGAAGTATAGCTTTCTGTCGCATTGATGAACATTCACAATGAGCTGAGAGAAAACATGACGTACCGTATTTTGATCGTAGAAGACATCAAAGATAATCGTTTTTATTTGAAAACAATTCTAGAAGAACAAGGTCATTATGTATGGGAAGCTGAGAATGGAAAAGTGGCATTTGATATGTATCAGGATTTTCTGACTTCTGAGAAATCCACTTCTTGTGATTTGGTGATGACGGATATTGGGATGCCTGAGATGGATGGATTGGAACTGCTGAGTGTTTTAAAGAAAAAAGATCCAGAATTGCCGGTAATCATCATTTCTGCATATCGGGAAATCAATCAAGTGATTGAGGCTCTACGTTTAGGGGCATGTGATTATGTGACCAAACCCTATGAAGAACAGGATATTATAGAAAGTCTAAAAAAGGTCTCCCATTTGATCGAAATGCAAGTAGCTCGTCATCCTTGTATAGCTTACCTTACCAAAGAAAACCGACAATTCATATTGAAGAGTGATCCCAAGCTGATTGATTTAATGGCCCACTTTTTAAGCCGTGATTTGAGAGCATTTGGTTTAGCTTCTAAAACTCATACCATGCAAGTTACCCTGATTGAAGCATTGAGCAATGCCATATTGCATGGGAATCTAGAAGTGCCTTCCCGATTAAAAGAAACAGATACTTTCGAGTGTTGTCAACTCTTTGACCAAGAAGTCGCCGAAAAATTATCTCAAAAGCCTTATAACTCCCGAACAGTTACCGTTGATTATGCTTTGGATGAAGAAAAAATATCATATGTTATTCGAGATGAAGGCCCTGGATTCAACTATAAAAATCTGCCCGACCCTTTCGATCCTGATAACTTCATGAAACCCAGTGGTCGGGGGATATTTATGATACGCTCTTTTTGTGACGAGGTACGCTGGAATGAGCAGGGAAATGAGATTACTATGGTCAAGTACAGAAAATAGTGCTATCTGAAGCACATTGTGAGTTTTCTCAAAAATCCGCTCAACAAGATTGATTTTTCGCCACGAACCACCTTTTCCAAACAGGTTTTAAGGAAAATCTTGATTAATCGAGAAATTCGAATGGAAAAAGAAATTAAGATCTTAGTGGTAGAAGATGAGCCAGAGATTCTTCTGATGACTTGCCGAATTTTAAAATCTGCAGGCTATGAAGTATTGAGAGCATCCACTGGAAATGAGGCTCTTCAGATAGTCCAGCAAGCACACCCTGATCTCGTATTACTCGACGTCCATCTTCCTGATATCAATGGTATTGAAGTCTGCCAGCAGATTAAGCAGGATATTACATTAGATAGTTATGTTGTCATTCTCTCTAATTCCAGAAAAGAATCCAGGCATCAGATAGAAGGATTGAATGCAGGTGCTGATGGATACATTGTACGTCCAATTTCTAACCAGGAGTTGTTAGCACGCATTCAATCAATCATTCGTTTGAAACAAGTAGAAAAACAACTGCGGGAACGTGAACAACAATTTGCTCAATTTATGGAAGCAGTTCCAATCGGAATATTTGTTTTAGATGCCAAAGGTCAGCCCTATTATGCGAACCGAATGTCACAGAACATTCTTGGCAAAGGAATCACAGAAAGCACAACTCCGGATAAATTGGCAGAAGTATACCGGGCATACACGAGTGGTACTAATGAACCTTACCCAACAGAAAAAATGCCTCTTGTGAAGGCTTTATCCGGGGAAAGTACAACCGTGCAAGATATGGAAATCCACCAACCTGACAAGATCATTCCTTTGGAAGTACAGGGTTCTCCTATTTTTAATGAAAACGGAGAAATCACTTATGCCATTGCAGCGTTTCAAGACATGACAGAACGGGAAAGAGCAGAAAAAAAACGGTTGCAATTAGAGGAAGAACTTCGTCATGCTCAAAAGATGGATGCATTGGGGACTTTAGCAGGAGGAATTGCTCATGATTTCAATAATTTACTCGTTCCCATTTTGGGATATACCCAGGCTGCTCTTGCCAAGATGGATCCAAAAAATAAGGAATTCCATCACTTAGAAAAAGTAGTCCAGTCTGCACAAAAGGCCAAGAATCTGGTGTCTCAAATATTCACTTTTGGCCGTAAAATGGAGCTAACCAAAGAGAGTATCCACATAAAAACACTCATCAAAGATGTTTTGAAACTGTTAAAATCAACCATCCCCGTAACCATTTCTATCGAATATGTCAAAAATTCTAATCTGCCTCTGGTTTATGTGAGCCCCAGTCAAATCCATCAAGTACTCATGAATCTTTGTATTAATGCCAGCCAGGCAATGCCAGGCGGAGGAAAGCTGACTATCAAATCAGAATATGTCAAAAATTATCAATTCATCAATTCAACAAGCCAGAAAATAGAAGGAAATTTTGTTTGCCTGCACGTGCAGGATACTGGTATTGGCATAGGCAAAACAACATTGGAGCATATCTTTGAACCATTTTTCACTACAAAAAAACGTGAGGAAGGAACGGGACTCGGCTTATCTGTCGTACTTGGCATTGTCCAGCAGCATGGAGGAAATATTGAAGTAATTTCAAAAGAGGGAAAAGGAACCACTTTCAAAGTATATCTGCCTATCTCAGAAACTAAGATGGAACGTTCTGAAGAGAAACCACCAAAATCAATAATTTTAGGAGAAGGGCATGTCTTATTGATTGATGATGAAACAATGGTTAATGATACAGGAACCTTGTTACTGGAGGATTTGGGTTATCGAGTAACGAGCTTTGATGATGCAAAAAAAGCTTTGGTGTTTTTTGCAGAACAAAGCCAGGATTTTGATTTAATTATTACTGACTACGCTATGCCTCATATGAATGGGGTGCAATTGGCTGAAAAAATCAAAGAGATTCGTGAAGACATCCCCATTCTCCTTTGTACTGGATACAATGATGTGGTTTCCAAAGAAAGTATTGATCAATGGGGGATTGACGATCTGGTAATGAAGCCCTATGAATTCGAAGAACTGAGTGAAACAGTGTGGCAAATACTCAATAAAGACAACGCTAATTAAATTATCAGTCAGGTGCTTTTCGTCAATCTATTGAAATTTATACGAAGTTGCGTTTAAAAGTATACAATATGTCATCCTGACGGTACGCCGAAGCGGCTTGTCGAAGGATCCCTTTGAAATTATTGGGATTCTTCGCAAGCTCAGAATAACAGAATACTCTGGAATGTCACTTTTTTAAACGTAACTTGGTATTAACCCTAATTTATTGGGCAGAGCAGGCATCGGAACCTTCTATACCTCTGTCTGTCGTAATGGTTACAGAGGCCCTGGCCCAACGTTTCAGTCCTACCGAATATATAACAAAACTCCTTGATCTCTCAATAGCTGATAACTGTGCACAGGAGGAACTGGTGAAAAAGCAATTTACAATTGGAATTGCTATCGGAACTGTCATGATAGTTGTTGGGATTGTTTGGTTGACACAAAAAGATCTCAAATCCCATGAAGAATCTGTGGAAAAAATCCGCCTGGGGGCCTATACCGGTGATACCGCAGCCCTTATCTGGATTGCCCAAGAACAAGGCTATTTTGAAAAGAATAGACTGCAGGTAACAATCAAGGGATATGAAGCAGGCAAGCTGGCAGCAGACGCATTATTGAATGATGAAGTTGATATTACTACCAGTGCTGATTTTGTTTTTGTGAGCAATAGCTTTCAGAGAGAGGATTTAAGAATTCTAGGGACCATTGCGGCAGCCAATACGGTTGATTTGATTGCCCGAAAAGATCGAAATATTAAACAACCTGCTGATCTGCGTGGAAGAAAAATAGGAGTGACTCGTAAAAGTACGGGTGAGTTCTTTTTAGGCAGTTTCTTGATTTTCAATAAGTTGACCTTGGCAGATATTGAGGTGATCGATTTGAAACCTTCTGAAATCGTAGAAAGCATTGCTAATGGTCAAATTGATGCAGGGATGACATGGCAGCCTAACATTTATAAAGCGTTCAATCAACTGGGCAAGAATGCCATGCGTTTTCCTGGTCAAAGTGGTCAAAATTTTTATTTCATTCTGATCAGTACTCAGCAATGGCTCCAGGCTCATCCTGAAGCAGCAGTACGTTTCATCAAATCACTCATTCAGGCAGAAGAATTTGTTAAAATAAACGATCAGATTGCCCAACAATTTATCACAAAACGTTTTAATTATGAACCGTCCTATACACAAGCGATCT
>JANQHV010000262.1 GCA_028282505.1 SAR324 cluster bacterium
ATTTTCATGAAACGCCAGTTGCTCTTTTCCTTTATTGGTTTTGATTTCTACACGAAGTGGATTATTGGGCTCCGTTGGCAGAGTGGATAATGCTGATATCAGTGAGAATTCTTCAATGAGTTCATATTGTGGATGTTGTTTCCACTCTCTTCCCTGGTTATCTTCAATGGAAATTGTTTTTGGAATGCCTGCTAACAGGCTTTTCCAAGAAGGATTTGAGCTTTGCAGAGCAGTGCGCAGGTGTTTGAGAAAAGTGGACGTATAGAGTCCTCCATTTCGGCTACCTCCCCATGAAAATTCACCTGGTTGAGAAGAAGAGATAAATATTTGTCCACTAAAGTCCAAAAACAGTTTTTGGTAGTTTTCTTTCCTGGGTGTTTTCATGGAACGTGAAGTGGAACGAAGTCCCTGAATCACCACATTACAGGAATCTGAAATAGCAATCAGCAGCCGTGGTTTTTTCATTTTGAGTTGCTCAATCACCCACGTATAATCCAGGCCTTCATCGACACTCAATGTAGGCCATTTGGATTGTTTATCTTCTGCTCGATAACCATGCCCTGAATAATAAAACAAGACAACATCCTGGGGGGAAGGTTGCAAATTAGAAATTGTATTCACTAGGTTTTCACGAGTTACCGCATCTGATGTGAACGTTTGCTTTTTTAATTGGAGATTGGTGGCATGGGCTATATTTTCCACTTCTGTGGAAATATTTTTGAAATCAATTTTGGTTGATTGACCAATAGAACGATCATTGGTATCTGCTGCAATGATGGCATGTAAACTGGCCGCCTGACAGAATGTTGCAACACAACACCAGAAGAACAGAATTCCAATAATTTGATAACAGCGTTTTTTCATAATCTATTTCAGAGCTTGTATTTGACGATTACCAGGGAAGAGATCCTTGATGACTTTCAGTAAAGGGAGTCGTACTGGGTCAAAATCTTCGTAAACTTCTGAATCTCCTTGAATAAAGATCCACTGGTTGCAGGAAAATGAAAAAAGAATGGTTACCGTTTCTTCTTTTTTGGTAAAACGCAGTGCAGAATCTGGAAAAAACCTGCAGCGCTTTGTGATGCCAAGGACATAGCTGTCTTTATCAAAGATAAGAGACTGGAACTGGGTGAGCGAAGAGCCTTCCAATGGATTTCCTTTATCTAAGATGGGGTATCCATGTAAAGTATTGGCTTTATTTTTGGAAAGTTGGTGGGATACTTGGAAACTTTCGACATGATCAGGATTCGATAAAATATCGATTATTTTGTCCCCCAGTAGTTCACGAATCTCAAATCTAACTGTAAACGAATAATAAGAGCCTTTGACAGCGCTCCAATATGGGTTGGTATAGGAGCATGCTGTCAAGATCAACATACTCCAGGGAATTAAAAGTTTATGTGCCATCTTGATCATCTCCGAGAAGGATTACGCATGGTATGACCGGTTCGTAGGTGATGAGATAAGTACTTGACCAAAAGTTTTTTAGTATTTTTTTATTTTTTTCATCGAACCTCCGGGATGGTTCGCTCCCTGAGGGAAAAAGAATGATGAAGTTAAAAAATTTTTGGCCAGGGACTTATATGTTATTTATCACCCTAGTATTATAGATGTCAATGCATCTTATCATCTCCCGATCACTCATTGGATAATAAGATGATTCCACGTAAGAATTTGTTCAAATTAATTGTCCCTTTTCTAACCGTTCTTTTGCTTGCTGTTCCTGTTTTGTACATGGGAAGTACGACCAAACAGTTTGGTGATGATCTGCTGGGCAAAGCAAAAACAATGGGGGGATATGGACTGGAAACATTGCTGTGGCTGGCTTCAGCATGGTTAATGACGCGGGCTTTGGATGTGTTCTTGTGGGATGGTTTCTTCTTGAATCGCCGAAAAGTTCAGGTTGCCAAACTCTTGAAAGATGTTGTAGCATTTCAAATTTTTCTCCTAGCCGTTGCTGGAATCATGGGGGTTGTCTTTAAAATCCCCTTGACTGGATTCTTAGCCACTTCCGGGGCTGTGGGAATTGTGATTGGTCTAGCATTGAATAAGATGATTTCTGACGTGTTTTCAGGTATTGCTATCAATATTGAACAGCCATTCAATATAGGCGATGCGATTGAGTTGGAAAATGGCGTATTGGGGAGGGTTGTTGAGATTAGTTGGCGTACTACATCGCTTCAGTTGTACACAGATACTTTGCTCATTATTCCAAATGGCCAAATCAGTTCGATGCAAATCAAGAATTATAATCGGCCTCTCCAACATTTTCGTTTGAGTCTGGAGATTTGCCTGGATTTTGCTGTCCCAACCGAACGGGCTTTTCGGATTTTGACTGCTGCTGCAGAAAGTGTTTCAGAAGAGCCACAAATCGATTGTGTTGGAATAACAGGGTATGGCTTGAAGTATCGGATTCTTTATCGTGTCCCAGACTTGTCTGTATATAGTGGGGTTCGCAATCAAGTGATTGTGAGTGTGATGCACCACTTGTATCAAGCAGGAATTACTCCGATTTACCCAAAGCAAGAAGTATTTTTGGGAAAAATACCTATTCAGGAAATAGGACGGGAAACCAACAAAGTCGAACTTCTCTCACGGATAGATTTGTTGAAAACATTGACGCATGGCGAATTGGAGACCTTAGCGGATCAATTAAAGTCTAGGGAAGTGCAAACAAAAGAAACCGTAGTTCAACAAGGAGAAGAAGGAAACTCTTTATTTATTATTGAAGAAGGATTGTTGCACGTCTTTGTCCGTCAGGAAGACCAGGATGCTGATATTTATGTTTCGAAAATGGAAGCTGGTAATTTTTTTGGAGAAATTTCTCTTTTAACTGGGGGGAAGCGTTCTGCTACGGTGATTGCCGCAACAGATTGTATTTTGTATGAAATAAAAAAAGAGCATATTGCGAGTCTACTGGAAAGCAGGCCAGAACTGGTACATCGTTTATCACAAGCTCTGGCCGAGCGAGAAATGAACTCCAACCAGGCATTACAGCAATTAAATGCAAAAGAGAAAAATGATGCAGAGGAGCGGTTGTCCCAACAATTTTTGGAAAAGATGTATCAATTTTTTTCCTTTCTCAAGGGATGATGGTGTTATTTGTGTTGTAAAATGATTTCCCCCTGCCAGTCATCATCAGGAGGTTCTTGTTGAAAGTAAAGGGATTGTGACAGCATGAAATGTGCTGGAGGATCTTGATATTTTTCGGTCAGTTTTGTGAAAATATGATGAGCTTCTACAAAATTCTTATGATTGAAAGCATGCAATCCTTCAGCGTACAAGGAATGAAGATCTGTATAAAAATTCTGTGGCTTGATTTCTGAATTCATGCCAACCAGTTCGTAAATTTTTACAGGCTTTGTTCGCCCTTTTACAATGACACACCCGAGTTGTCGTGTGACAAACTGTTGATCCAATTGTTGGAGTGTGTGTTCACTGATAATAATCTCTGTGCCAAATATGCGATTGACACCTTCCAGACGGGCAGTATGATTGACGGCATCTCCGATTGCTGTATAGTGAAAGCGTGCCTTGGAGCCGACGTTGCCAACAATGACATCTTCGGTATTGATTCCAATTTGGATTTTTAGATGTACGGAATTATTTAATCCCCATCGTCTGTAGATCTCTGGCATATTGGTTTTGATGGTTAAGGCTGTTCGACATGCGCGAATTGCGTGGTCGGGTTGCGTTAGAGGAGTTCCAAAGAGAGCCATGAAAGAGGTTTCTTGGAATTTTTCCAGAGTTCCATCTTCTGCATAGAGGATTTCTGTCATGAAACCCTGATATTCATTAAGGTGTTGGACGAGTTCCTGCGGAGATAGATGAGCGGAGATATCTACAAATCCATCCCATCCTAAAAAAAAGACCGTTACATTTTTTGTTTGTCCTCCCAGGGTTAATTGTTCTGGATGCTGAATGAGTTGATCAACTAATGCTGGAGAGATATACCGCTTGAATGTGCTTTTAATGAAGTAGGAGTTCCTGGCTTGTATGACATTGATGAGCAGTTGACGTGCCCCAAACAAAATCAATAAATAGAAAATTGGCTGAACGACTGGAATGATGATGCCAAAATGCTGGAAACTGATAAGGGCGAGCATTAACCAACCAAAGAAGGCAGTCGCTAAATATAATAAAGAACCATAGAATCTGAGAAAGAAAAATAGTAAGCAAGAAAGAAAAATAAACCCCCCTGATAGTAAAACAAGGAACCATTGGGAAGGAACGGATAGATGACGCTGAGAGAGGAGCATGTCCAAAACAATAGCATGCAATTCCACTCCAAACATGGGAATGAGTTTTTCCTCTTTTTTAAGAAATGGAGTATAGAAAATATCTCCCAGTTTCTCAATTCCTGATCCAATGAGGACAATCTTATCTTGGAATAACGTGTCAGGTGCATGAGTCACATCTTTTGCTGCAATGATAGAAAAAATGGGAGCAGTCTGGTCTAAGCGGGATGGCAGGCCCAGAAAATTAATAGGAAGTAGGAAAGAAGGAGACTCAGGATAGGGGAAATGACCGATGAAGGTTTGATAGATCATCTCTGCAAAAGAGTAATAACCCTGGTCTATGCCTAATTTCATCCAATATACAATATCGCTGTTACCACTCACAACAGCTGAATAGCCTTCTGATGTGAACTGGGAAAACATTGGCAAGGCTGCATGGATCTGGCTGCGAGTCACATCTGTTTCTTCTTCAGTGTGTTCTGGTCGTGCAAGGATAATTTTATCCTTAGCCTTTTCAAATGCTTGGGCCAAACGCTGGTCGTCTTCTGAAATGTGAGAGCGATCCAAAACAAAATCCAAGCCAATAACTTTAGCTTTTTTTTGATGTAATGTGTCCACCAGGTGGGTCAATAGTTTTCTTGGGGTCGGGGAAAGAAAACCGTACTCTAATGCAGAATGCTCATCAATGAGCACGATGATAATAGGGGCTTCTGGTTGCTCAGGTCCTCGAAGGTGAAAACGATAATTGAGAGTTTGCTCTTCCAGGCTTTGGAAGAGTGATGGGAAAATTTGAGAGGTGCTGAGAAGCAGAGCAGAAAGAATTATACAGATCCAAACTCGTTGAATTGGGGATAGATTTTTGTTTGCTGAAAAAAGCATGGAATGAGACGTCCTGTAGTGTTATGCATTTGTAAGTTTAGTTTTGTGACGTTTGATAAGATTCCAGATAAGCATGACGTTTGTCTCGGGGTAAATTTGCTATTTCCTCTACTTTTTCAAAAAATGAAGGCCAGTTTTGATTTTGTTCTTGGAAAATCTGGGCAAACACGGGTACGTGATTATGGTATCGACGAATTCCTAATAAATGGGCATTATTCAAGGGTTGTTCAAACCAGGGTTGGTAGTCGAGGATTTGAAAATCTGTGCGGTGCTTTTCATAAGTCGCTCGCATTTCCTGAAACAACAGCTTTTTCTTTTCGGTTTTTTCTGCTTCTGATAGTTCAGAACCATAAAGAGATTCAAACTTGTTGTAATAGGTTTCTATGATTTGTAAAAAACGAGCACGGTCTTTTCTTTTGAGCAAATACCGTTGATAGGCATCCATATTCTTGTTTTTCTGTGTTTGCAGATATTGTTTAAAACCTTCTTGCTCAACAAATACAGCAAAAGATTCATTAAATGAGGTATCTCCTGAAACAAACACGACCTGGTGGGCCATTTCATGGATTAATATTTGAATGATCGAAGTATCTGAACGGTCTAAGAATGTATTGAGGACAGGATCTTTAAAATAGTCGGGCATGAAATCGTTATTTAACCATTTTAAAGTAGAATAGGCCCTCACCCCTCTCACAGCAACATCCCATCCGTTTTGTTCGAATTCGGTTGCATAGGCTTTGGCAGCAGCCGGATCGAAATACCCTCGGTAACCAACACAGCCGACAAATAAAAAACACCATTGGTAAGGTTTCAAACGTAATGCTGGAGAGGCCGTAACAATGGTACTCACGTGAGATCTTTCAATGTCTGCATATTCTGTATATCCATGAACCTCTGGGAGATGTAATTGTTCGATGGCATATTGACGAACCTGCTGAATCAATTTGAGCTTTCTTGCCAACTTGGGGTCAGTGTCAGGGTTGTTCAGTAATGTTTCTATGTTTTGTTTGCGGTTTAAAATCGCGAGATGTCCTGTAACAGCCTGGTAGTAAAACTGAATTTCACTACAGCCTACGAGCAATACTCCAAGACATGAAATCAGACAGTATTTGAGAAAAGACAAACAGGTTTTGCTTTTAGCACATGGAAGATAGACTAATGTTGTAGGACTAGGGCTCATTCAGATTCTGGCAGATAGTATATAATACGGAAGCAAAATGGACAGTTACGATGTTGGCTGGGTTTGGCGATCATTTCATTGACAAGCTGTGGAGGAAGGACCGTATTACAACCGCTGCATGCCTTATTGACCACAGAACAAATCGCTGGATCGATTCCCCTTTCTTTTGAACGTTTGTAAAACTGATTGATCTTAGAATCTAATTGGGAAATTAACTCTTTGTGGTTATTTTTTAGTTCTTCCAGTTTGTTGGTGGTGGTCTCTTTTTCTTTGAGCAAGTTTTCGATATTTTGTTCAAATGCTTCACTTTCGGTGGCTAGTTGTGTTTGCAACTCCTTCAATTGAGTTTGGTACTCGGTTTGTTTATCCATGTACTCAACAATTTCTTCTTCCAGCATCCCTTTGCGCTTCCTGGCGTCTTCCAGTTGTTTCTTACTGGCGACGAATTCTTTTTGTGTTCGGATGAGGGGTACTTGTGATTCAAGTTTTTCGATAAATGCTTCTATTTCGCTGAGTTTTAAATTGGCTTCTCTCTCTTTGCTGGAAACTTCATCATATTCTGTCTGTTTCTCTTGCAATGAAGTTTCACAAGCAGACAATGGCATTCTGGCAACAGCAATTTCTTTATCCAGGTTTTTAAGAGTCTGCTGTGATATCAGTAAATCTCTGTCGGTTTGATCAAGGGCAGCTAAGTTTTCTATAGAGGTGGGCATAATGGATTCCTTTGTTAAACGGAGAGTGATCACAATCTAAAACCCATAAAATAACAAACAGGTATGAACTTTTCAATTCAAAGTTTTATTATGATAATTTCATCATTTCATGAACCTTCTATGTCAAGTTTGGTCTGGATCATACCAAAAAATTGAGCGGGTTGTTTGGTGTTGCTTTCAAAACGCCATCCTAAATGTTCATGGCAAGAGGCACAGCATAAGATGATCCAGGCATATCCTGCAAACCATGTGTATTCATAGGAAGGAGAAGATGCATCAAAAACGGATTGACAATAAGAGAGAGTCATAATGTCAAAACGAAATTGACTGGGATTATAGAAAGTATGGTAAGGGGTGGTATTGTTGATTGAAAATAAATATTTTTGATCACTGATGGGAATTCTGCATATTTTGCAAACCAGCTTGTTTTTGTTCTTGGAAAGATCAATCTTTAGTTTGGAATGATGCTGAGGTCGTACGAAAAACATCGATTTTCTTTGCTAGTTGAGATTGTCAGATAAATCGATCGTCTCGTTAAAAATTATGAGAAAATAGTAATATCCGTTTATTTGTCTAATTTAGAAAGAATATCATTGATTTTGGCTTCTAAAGTCGCTGGGCTGAATGGTTTGACGATGTAACCATTGACCTTAAATTTTGCAGCCTCCACAATGTTTCCTTTGACTGCTTCTGCTGTGACCATCAGGACAGGTAGTTTTGACATATTAGGATCACTACGAATCGCTTTTAATAAATCCAGGCCACTCATGTTTGGCATATTCCAATCAGAGATGACGAGATCTATCTGATGATTTTGAATTTTAGTCCAGGCATCGCGACCGTTTTCTGCCATCATGATTTTAGTGAATTTTAGCTTAAATAACATGCTGGCGATCAACTTACGCATGTTTTCAATGTCATCGACGACTAATATATGGATGTCTTTATTTACCACAAATTCCTTTCCATGTTTAATTTTTTTCGATTTTAATATTCTCTTTTACCATGATGATTTTTAAAAGTTGTGTGACCAGTTTATGGACTTCCCCTCGATTGGTGTTGTATTCGTGAAAAATTACTTCACGGACTTGTCGTTCTCCGGAAGGAGGGCCAAATTTTTTCTCGTTCAGTATCTCTTGAGAACCTAATACATAATAACAATTTTGGCAATGATAATGGTCCTTTGCTTCTCTGTAAGCAATACTTTTTGATTTTGTACTGACTTCTGCACCAACCATCAACAAGTAATTGTGTGCTTTCTGATGAATCAACACTCTGATGTAGTATGCCAGTACCCATTCATTTTTTGGCAGGATACGCCGAATTTGTTTTGTTTCTCCCACCTGATTTAATAATAAAGAAACATGCTCTGAAAAAATAGAGTATTGCTCTTCCATACTCTTTTTGAGTAAGGCAAGTTTCGTTTTATAATCTTTCATTTGATTACAATACCACGGAAGACTCAGGTCTTTTTCTATGATATGACGTACCTGGTATTGAGACTTTTTCGAGGATTCACTCATTGTCTATTGCTTAAAACTTTTAAATTGTCTTCTGCATTACTAGCTGCGGTTGAATTGGGAAATCGATTGATGACTTGTTCAAAGTAATATTGGGCATGAGCCAGGTTGTTATTGGATTCAGCTATTTTACCCAACATATATATGGCATCTGGGGTCTTATATCCTTGAGAAGTGGGACGATGTTCATAGTTTTGCAGCACTTTTTGGAAGGCTTCTTGTGATTGATTCAGGCGATTGAGTGTGAAGTGAATATGGCCCAGCCAAAATTGTGCATTGTCGCTATATTCATCATCTGGAAATTGCTGAAGCATGTCTTCAAAAATCTGAACCGCTTCCTGATATTTACGATTGATCATGGCTCCCATTCCCTGGTCGTATAATTTTTTAACTTCTGGTCGTGATTTCAATTTATAGGGGGCAATGGGTTCGTTGAGGCTGGGATCATTGAATGGTTGTTGCTCTCTGGGAGGAGAAGCAATATTCCTCTGTTGAGTATTCGCCGATTTGGATTCATCAACAATTTGATTTTGAGCAGGAGGGCGTACAGGTCGAAGAGGCGAGGGCTTTTGTTGATCGCTCTGGGTTGTTATGGTGCTGCTCGTGGAAGTTGATTGCTTCTTAGGGGTCAGTAGAGAGTAATTTTCAATCAACGGTTTAGAAGTTTGGGGAGGAGTACCTATTTTTTGATTAGACGCTCTTTGGGAGCTGAGTGATGGTGTTTGGCCTTCGAGTGTTCGTTGAGAGGCGAGTTGCTGGTCACTCCTTTGAGATGCCGTCAGCTGTTGGATTTGTCTTTCCATGGCATTCAGAGAATCTAAGACAGAATGCTCCATCAATTCAAAGTTCGTCATCAGTTTTTTTTCGAGCTGCCTCAGTGTAATCTGGTTGTTACTCAGTTGTTCTTCAAGTTCCTGGATTTGCTGTTGTTGTTGAAGATATACCTGTCTCAGGCGTTGATAGTCTGTCGGAGAGGCTGAAGGAGCAGGTTTTGCCGGAGTCCTTTCTCTTGTCGTCGGTGGTGTTTGTGAAATGGGAGGCTCTTCCTGTTGTGTGCCCAGTTTTTTTTCGATACGATCGACTAAAGTGCAACCAGCCGAATAAATAATAATCAGGATAACAATTATTATTTGGAATCTCATACCATCCTTAGTTTGAGGGTTGCATATTTTGAGAAAAGCGTACTTCAATTGCTTTTTGCATCTCTTCTGCTAAATGAGGCTGTTTGTTTGCTTTATAAGCTTCTACTAACCGAAGTCCTGCCTCTTTTATCTTAGAATAGTCAGGATATGTTTTCAGGAGATGCAAGTATCTCAAAATTGCGGAATTGTATGATTTGTTCTCAAAATAAAAATTGCCCACCATCAGCTCATGTTCTGCTAAATCATTTTTTGCCAGGTGTAAATATTTTTTTGTATCAGTCAGGTAGGCATTGTTAGCATACAAAAAGAAAAATCGTTGGTGCTCTTGAATGATTTTGCGATTAGGTCCCATATCTCGTTCAAAATCTCGGCTTTTGAAAAATAATCCGTGGACATTGCGTTCATAGTTTAAAGCAATCAAGCGACTGAGTACATAGGGTGTCAGATGACTTTTAGGATTGAAGGTCAAAAAAGAACGATAATTGGTCTCTGCTTTTTCCCATTCTTGACTGGTAAATTGTAAATCGCCTAACTTCAAATAAGACATCGTGGCTAATTTTGTACCAGGGTTTTGTTCGATAACTTGTTGAAATTTTTTTTCAGCTTCTTTCAAAGTACCGTCTTCATAAGACGCCATTGCCTGAAAATAGATTTCTTTTGCTGGCACATGCAGAGAACTTTCTTCACTGGTTGAGCATCCCTGGATCAATAAAATGCCCAACAAGCATATCAATTTTATAAACAGTAAATATTTTCCTTGTTTATTGTGTGAGATCATTGTTTCCGTTTGCGATATTTGACCATAGTGATTTCATTACCCCGTTCGTTCCAAAATACCTCATCCAAGAAGTTCATAATTAGTAAAATTCCGCGTCCACTCACTTTAAACAGATTTTCAGGATCTTTGGGATCTGGAATTTTAGTGTGATCAAATCCTGTTCCCTCGTCCCGGATGATGTATTTCACCGAATTTTGGGTAATATCGTAGGAAATGTAGACTTTTCTGTCTCGATAAGGTTCTATTTCTCTACGTTGCTCTGCTGCCTTCTGGAAAGAGGCAAGTTGTGCTCGTTTTAATTCAGAAGCAATTTCCAAGTTTCCATGAAATATAGCGTTTTTTAAAGCTTCTCCTAATACGATATTCATGGTAAAGAGATCTTCTTCTCTTAAAATTTCATAAGAAGGAAGGTCTCTTGTGATAAAAGCAACAATGCGGTTAATGTATTCAAAGTCATTGCCAATTTCCAAATTTCTAGACTCAGAGACAGAATGCTTTAAGCAATAAGCACTAAATTTGAAATTTCCATGTAGATTGATAACTTTGTTCAAACTGCGCTGAAGATCCGCCGCAGCAAGAGGCTTAGTCAAAAAATCACATGCCCCCAGGTTCAAAGAAGTCAGAATATTATTAGCATCACTGTGACGAGAAAGTAATACAAATGGAATCGTTGATTTCAGAGCCTTTAATTCCTTTAATAGTTCAAGTCCCCCCATTTTGGGCATGGTAAGCGCACTAAAAACTCCTTGGATGGATTCATTTTTGAAAATTTCCAATGCTTCATCACCATCGTGTGCCTCTACAACTTGATGACCCTGTTCTTCAAAAAAACTTCTCAGTTGATCCAGTATATCCAGGTTATCATCTGCGATTAGTATGTGCAACGGTTCGTTATATTCCATATTGTCCAGGAGGTACTAGTGTCTGTTCAGATCAATCCCCCATTGCACCAGCAACGATTTGTCTGAGGACAAACCCTGTCTAAAGGTGTGGAGAACATTCTGAACTCTTATTTGAAGAGATCTGAAATAGTGGTGTTGCAACAGGGAAAGAATTATTGTGCAGAATACCTTATTTACCCGGTATTCGTCTAGCGTTTTTTAAAATAAAAAAGGGGACAGATTTATTTTTTTGTCCTAATTAAAACAAAAAAATAAATCTGTCCCCTTTTTATTGCGGAGCAATGTGCCAAATTACTTTACCAATGAGATCTTCTTGCTCTTGCCAGCCTAAAGAGTTACTGCTTGTGCTGGCCGGGTTATCACCTGCTAAGAGAGCTTGACCCTGGTTATTTATTTCTGCAATCCTTTTAATGATAGTTCGGTATTGAGGGTGTTTGACAATGACCACATCCCCTGGACGATAGCGGGTGCCACGCCATGCAAAACTTAGTACATAATCATTGTGTGTAAAGTTAGGGGCCATGCTGTTGCCCCTGACTTTATAGATGGCTAACCGCATCCTTATTTTTAGAGCTTGGGATAAACCACTTGTTCATTGGGGGGATAGGGGCACTCTGCAGTGAAAGTAGCCACGCCCTTTGTTTCCCAAAATGATGCTGCAAATTCATTGACTAATTTCAATAATTTTTCACCATTTGCTCGCTCAATATTTTGTTTACAGGCAGAACCCGCCATCATGATGCTGTGAACTAATGCATGAGTATCTGGAAATTTATCAAATTGTGGTTGTTTGAAATAGTCTCCCCAGATTACACACACTTCTTCTTTAACTTTAGTAGCATGAATTTCCTTTTCTGTGACTAAGCGTGAAAGTTGTGCCTGATCCGCAAGAGTCAATTGATCTTTACCACTGAGTTCATTGATCAGATCTAAAAATCGAATCACACTTAAGGCGGCAATCTGAGCAGTAGAAGGATCATAAATTTTGCAGGGAATGTCGCAATGAGCATCAGCTGTATTAAACCCTATGATATTATCAAGCTTGTTGCAGATTGTATGGATCATTTTTATCACTCCTTTTTAATTGGGTTTGTATTTCGTTTGAATTGGCTTGGGAAAGTTTCCCCAGTTGATTCGCAATAACGTATTAAATCAAATACTATTTGTCAATTAAATAACCCTAAACCCTCTATCCTGTTGATGAAAGCTCTTTGAGGCGGAACGTCTAGGGGAAAATCATACTTAATTACAGTATCCAAAAAAAAATATTTGTCAAGTTTCTAGATTTGATGTTTATAAATTAGAATTTTTTATTCCAAAGCTTGATTTTTAAGGAATATTGTCAGAAGTATTGAGAGTATGAGTGAGAATGGAGATCTGTGTTTGGCAGGAAGTTGGGCGGCAAGTTGCCGCCCAGTCCTCAATCGTTACTTGATCTTACGAACGAGATGATTGAAAGTGTCTGCCACAAAGAGATGGGTTCCGTCGGTGGTGATTCCAATGGGCTGATAAAATGTAGCAGAAGTGCCTGATCCATTAGCCGATCCAGAACTGCCACTACCAGATAGAGTACTCACAACTCCTGAAGAAATCACAACCTTGCGGATCAGGTGATTGAAAGTATCTGTGACAAAGAGATTGGTGCCATCAGTCGTGATGCCTGTTGGGTTATTGAATGAAGCAGAGGTCCCTGTTGCATCGGTCGATCCAGAGCTGCCACTACCAGCTAATGTGTCGACCACGGCTGAAGAAATCACGACTTGGCGGATGAGGTCATTACCCGAATCAACGACATACAGATTGCTACCATTAGTGGTAATTCCCGTTGGCTTGTTAAACGATGCGGCTGTACCGGTTCCATTACTCGATCCAGAATTACCAGCACCACCTGCCAAAGTTGTCACTTCCTGTGTAGAAATATTAATCTTGCGGATAGTATGATTGAAGGTATCCGCCACATAGAGATGGTCTCCAACAATAGTTAGATCAGTTGGTCCATTGAATGAAGCAGCGGTTCCTGTTCCATCTGCCGATCCTGAAGATGTATTGCCTGCCAGAGTGGTGACTTCTTGCGAGGAAATGACAATCTTGCGAATCATATTATTTGAGGAATCTGAGACATAAAGATTGATACCATCTGTTGTGATACCTGTCGGGTTGTTAAATTCAGCGTCGGTTCCAGTTCCATTAGTAGAACCTGAATCACCACTGTCACCTGCAAAGGTCGTGACCACTCCTCCAAATGGAGTGACCTTACGAATCGTATGATTAGAACCATCTGTCACATAGAGGTTGCTGCCATCGGTGGTAATGCCCGTTGGATTATTGAATTCAGCGTCGTCGCCGGTTCCATTATCATCCCCAGAATCTCCGGCATCACCCGCCAGTGTTGTGACTGAGGAAGCAGTAGTTGAGAGGTTTTGTCCTTGAATGGAACCACCTACATGAGAGATTGTACTGAAAAGATCCGTCAGTCCTGCCAGTTGGACATTATCGATTTTTCCAGCAGTGGCAATACTGGCACCTGATTCAGCTTCGGCAAAAATAGTCGCATTTTTCCAAACGGATGTTGAAATAGGATAAGTGCTGGTATCCATGATGTGAAACAATTTTTCTGTATCTATTTGGAAATAAAGAATTCCATTAGTCCGGTCAAATCCAATGCCAACTTCATGGGAACTGCCAGTGGTTTTTGAAGAAAATGAGCCACTTGCTATGTCTGTTGCTCCTGCTGAAATCGAGTAGCTGGCAGATCCATCACCTTTAAGGGTTAATTTTGTGTTGATATCCCCCGAACTTGAAACATAAGGAATTCCTTTAAGGTAAGTGGTATTATCATCGCTTGTCCCTGCTGTAATATTCAGGTCAGCCTGGAAGGCATTTATGCTTGTTGATAAAGAATCGTTGATGACTGCAAAACTAATTTGACTGGCAGGGCTTCCTGTAGTGACTGCCAAGACTCCATCAACGACACTATAACTGGAGCCTGAAGATTGAGCAATCGTCCATAAACTGGTACTGACAGTACCGGTGCTGAAATCATCGTAAGTGATTGCGGAAGTGGTGGCAACAGTGACTGTGCTGATATTGTTTGCCGTCAACGTGGATTGAAAATGGGTTAATGCTTCTGTAGTAGAGACCAGAGTGGAGGTTCCGGCGCTGGTCGTGGCGGTTAAAGTGGCAACATCGGTTGCGGTGCTTCCTGTGAATCCTGAAGGAGATTGGTTGAAATCAACACTGGTGATATTTTTAGCCGCATTCCTCGTTGTCGAAGTAATTTTAATTCCGTTGTCTGGATTACCATCATCATCCAAGGTTTGCAGGAGACGTATCATATTGATCACACGTTGATCACTTTCATCAGTAGCACCGGCCACATCAATGGGGGTGACTGTTGCTTTTCCAGTAGCAGTTCCCAAGGTGATTCCTCCAATCGAGAAGGTCACTTTGCTTCCAGCCGTGTAATTAAAAATTCCACTGGAGTTAGTTGTTCCCGAAGCGCCTCCTCCGGTATAACTGATGCCCTCAACTGCAGAATCTAAAAACACGCCTTGCAGAAGACCTGCCGCTCCAGCTCCTCCACCCGCTACGGCTCCTCCACCGGTGACAAATGCCAAATCATCATCGTCGTCATCGTCATCGTCATCATCGCCGTCATCGACTATTTCATCTATTCCATTAATTTCGCCTAAATTTCCGCAGCTTGAGATAGTTAAACTCGTCGCAACAGTAAGAATAATTAACATTAATAGTAACTTTAATATATCTTTCATGGATTTTCTCCGGTAGGGAGTTTACAAATAAGCCTAAGAGTATCTCTGTGGGCTACCTACTTCAAGGGACACTTTATGATTTTAGCCCATCGACGATAAGTCAATTCATATCTTTATTTGATGGGCAAACTGATCGCAGACTGGCCCATCCTACCTGTCCCAGCTTAAGTAAATAACTTTATCTATGTACAACGTTTTTTGTAAGCAACTGAATTATAAAAGCAATTGTCATACCAGTCGAAAGGGTGCGTCCTTCGAGTTGACATCCAGAAAATGTCTCTCATCTCTTGGATTCCTGGTAACCACTTCGGTGGATTACAAGAATGACAAAATCAAGTTGTACATCACATAAGTTTGGTGACTAAGAGCATATATCAAATACAGGAGCCATTGTCCATACAGATATAATGATTTTTTGTCCAGGCGAGGGAAATGATGGTGAGTATAATAATTTAAGAATAAAAAATGATTCTTTATTAGGTGGGTGGGATCTTAGAACCTGTTGGAAAAACTTGATTCTGTTGCAAACCGTCTCATTGGCGTCTATTTTGAGAAAATTTTCGTTAAATAGGCTGGCTATTCGCCTTAAATTTTCTCAAAAATCCGCTCAACGAGATCGATTTTTCAGATTCCTAAGTCAATCAGGTAAGATTGAGCATTACTCAATTTTTCGAATGGTATGATTACCCGTATCAATCACATAGAGAGCAGCTCCATCGGTCGCGATTCCTTTTGGCGAGTTGAACAAAGCACTGGTTCCGCTTCCGTCAGTAGTTCCTGAAGAGCCTGCTGTTCCTGCCAGGGTATCCACAGTTTGAGAATAAATAGCCATCCTGCGAATGGTGTGATTACCGGTATCAGTCACATAGAGATAGATTCCATCAGAGGTAATTCCTTCTGGTGAATTAAAAAGAGCCGCAGTTCCAGTTCCATTAGAGGTTCCAGAAGAACCAGCCAGTCCAGCCAGGGTTGTGACAACTCCAGAAGAAATCACAATCTGTCGGATGGTATGATTGCCGGTATCCGTCACATAAAGGTTTGTCCCATCAGTGGTGATTCCTTTGGGTGAATTAAAAAGAGCCGCAGTTCCAGTTCCATCAGAAGTTCCAGAAGAACCAGCCGCTCCAGCCAGGGTTGTGACAACTCCAGAAGAAATCACGATCTGTCGGATGGTATGATTGCCGGTATCCGTCACATAAAGGTTTGTCCCATCGGTGGTGATTCCTTCCGGGGCATTGAAGAGAGCCGCAGTTCCAGTTCCATCAGTACTGCCTGAAGATGTGGACGTTCCTGCGATAGTACTGACAGTAGGTGAACCAGACAAAGCGATTTTTCGAATGGTATGATTGCCGGTATCCGTCACATAGATGTTGGCGTTGGTTCCATCGTAAACAATTCCTTTTGGCGAGTTAAACAAAGCACTAGAGACTGATCCATCAATACTTCCTGAAGAGTCAGCAATTCCTGTTATGCCAAGAGTAGAGTTTGAACCAATGTCAACGATGCGGTGACTTTCAGTATTAGAGACATAGACTTGGTCTGTAACATTAATGGCGGTGATACCGACCGGTGAATTGAAAAGAGCGTTTGCTCCCACTGTACTTCCCGTAGTGCCGGCTGTTCCTGCGAAAGTAGACACCGTAGTACTGAGAGAAAGATTTTGCCCCTGCCTTGCTCCTCCTATCAGTGTTGTTGAAGGGGTGGAGAGACTAGCGGTCCCGATTATTTCAGAAGTAGAACCAATTTTGACATTATCGATATTTCCTGTAATTGTGCTACTGTATGACCGGGTACTGATTGCGGCAAAGGTCCACCCTGATGTGGCTATTGGATAGCTGCTGGTATCTACCCGATAGGCTCCCGTAGTATTGCCTATCCGGTAATACGTAGTTGCTGTAGACAGGTCAAATCCCAGTGCCATTGTCTGAGTAGTGCTCAGACTGACATTACTGGCAACAAGTCTTCTGCTTAAGGTAGTGCCTGTTGTTTCATCTTCTAAAAGAAATTCAACATCCCCACTGTTGTATAAGGTTAACCACGTGTATATATTGTTGTCACTCTTATAAGGGTAGCCTTCTAATCTTATATTTTCATTAGAAGCACTGGCTGAAGAGATTTTTAAATCTGCCTGAAATGCACGATAGGATGTTGATGCTAAGGTATTCGTAGGGAATTGAATTCCAACTTTCCCACTGGAACCCGTTGCTGTCGCAACTGCAATACCCTCTGATACAGTGAGACTGGGATTAGTTCCTTCTTTGATTTCAGTCCACAAACTACTGCTAATCAAACCGCTACTAAAATCATCATAGGCGTTGAAAGACGTTGATACAGTTGTGGTGGATTTACCGATTGAGGATAGTGTACTTTGAAAATGGTTCAAGGCATCTGTGGCAGAAATTAGTGTTGTCTCTCCTGCAGATCGGGTTTGTGTTAGCGTTGTAATATTGGTTGCTGTACTGCCTGTAAATGCTGCAGGCGTCTGGTCGAAGTCCGCGGTCATGCTCGCAGCTGCTGTCCTGGTGGTTTGAGTGATTTTAATCCCATTGCTGGTATCTCCATCATCATCCAGAGTTTGAAGGAGCCGCAGCATGTTAATGACTCTTTGATCACTTTCATCAGTGGCTCCTGCCACGTCGATAGGGGTCACGATGGAGTTTCCAGCAGCGGTTCCTAAAACGATTCCTCCAATGGAAAAAGTAACCCTGCTTCCCTCACTGTAAAAGAAGGTTCCACTTGAAGTTGTTGTGCCGGAAGCTCCTAAACCTTGATAAGTAATTCCTTCAACTGCTGCATCTAAAAATGTTCCCTGGAGCAAATTTATGGCATCTCCGCCAGTAACAAACGCCAGTTCGTCCTCATCATCGTCGTCATCATCGTCATCGCCATCGTCAACTATTTCATCTATTCCATTGACTTCGCCCAGGTTTCCGCAGCTTGAGATGGTTAAACTCATTGTTACAGACAGTATAATGAGCATTAATAGGAGTTTTACTATATTTTTCATGGATTTTCTATTGGCGGGAGGTTAACACAAGGTACATTTTCACACACGATAGTAAAGGCGTATATCAAATACAAGAGTTATTGTCCATACAGATGTAATAATTTTTTATTCGAAAATTTATTAGATGACGGGCATATATGAAGAGTTGCTAATCGTTTAGAGTATTTTGACCAATATGGTGACTACACCAATGCCAGCAACCAACTATGGTGCTGAGATGAAAGAAATCTTATACTCTGA
>JANQHV010000264.1 GCA_028282505.1 SAR324 cluster bacterium
TTTTGGATTCTCCAGCACAGCGTTTGCCTGTTGAGCAATGGCAGCTTCGTTATCCCGAATGTCAAACGGCTTTGGAAGTTGGAGAAATTTTGCAGGGAATCCCTGTCTCCACGGAAGAATACCATTTTTGGCGCCACTGCTTTGAGGCATTGCCTTCGATGGGCCGGATGCTGTATATCGGGGTCATGTTAGGCCGAGAGGAAAACTGGATACGCTTTTCTGTCAGCATCCCTCCTGATCAGGCAGTTGCCTACCTCCAGCAAATCGACCCTAACGGAGATTTGGGAGATGGAGAAGCATTTTTGGCGGAATATGCCCCGTTCCTGGGAAATTCCGTACAACTGGATTTTGAAGCCCACCATACCACGCTGTTTCCCAAGCTGGCCATCACCTTTCCAACACAAACTCAGGATTTGCGTCAACCCTTGTTGGACAAGTGGGTGCAAGCTGGTTTGTGTTCTCCGACCAAGGCACAACTACTGACCCAAGATACCCCACACCGCCAATTGAGTTGTTTTAAACTGTCCTATGCGCCTCATTCACCTCTGGTGGCGAAAAGCTATCTACGAGTCATGGAGTCTTTTGTTGCCCAAGTTGAAAATGAGGGATCACTCCATTCCCCTCAGGACTTATTGCGAGTCTTGCGGTCGTTCGATGGTAAGCGCCCTGATTAAATTTGGTAAATGTCCTCACCAGTACTCTTTCCGGGAGAGGAATGCTGTTTCTAAATGTGAGAATAAGAAAACAGGCCAGTCTTACGATCATGCTCTTTTATCTTTAATTGTTTTATGACAAACAAGCTCAAGAAGAACGATTGGAGTTCGACTTTTTTTTCATACGGCTTATAATGGCCTGGACTTCCTGAGCATGACTGATGGGAGTGGATTGGGTGATATTGTCATCACCGTGAGAGGAAGTTCCTGTTGGATGCTGTTGAGATTTTTTAGAAGAGTATTGCTGTATTGCCTGCTTTAGCCTATCATAGCTGGACATTGGGTCATAAGCAGACTCTCCCAGTAAATAAGAAGAAACTTTTATTTTTTGTGGGTCCATTCCTGCCTGAACAATAATTCCTATGTTTTGGATGGTTTGCTGAAGTTCAGGGAACGTTGTATAAATTCGATTCAATAGTATCTGTATAGAATCTTGATTTTGCAATTTGTTTTTCATGGTATCGTTGGGGACGTAGACCATTAAGGTCGCCTGGTGAAAATTGGAGCGTTGAATGAAGGCCGGCATGCATTTGCCGATCCATTCAGAATCGATAAGGGTATGCCAACTTTTTGTTAATTGACTCACCCAAATTTGATCTTGACGTTTTTGTCCTAAATCTCCAACGTGACACAGAATTTTATCAACTTGAATATCAGGAAGAAGTTTGTTGATTTGTGCTAAATAATTCTTCATTTCAAATTGAATAGCCTGAATAAAACCACCATCATAAACGATGAGATGGAGGACGGTTTCTCTGGTGTGAAAAACAGCATGTTCCAGCAAGGTGCGTTGTTCTGCCGTGGTTATGCTTCGTTTCAACAGATGGCTCAGACGTTTTATAAAAGTTTTTTTCTGGAAGTTTGTATTTTCCAGGGACTCCAGTATATTCAAAAGTTGGGAAGGTAAGGCAGAGGATTGCTGCAATGATGCCAGGTATTGCGGAGTCACTGTGAATTCTTGGGCAACCGAAAAATTTTGTGGATAAGCATGCTGTGCCAGGAATTGGTCTTCTTGCTCAAGCCAGTATCGGCGCAACTGGATCAAATACAAGAGGTATTTTTGACCCGCATCGACAAAAATATTGGAAATGATCTCTGAAACCTTATGGTTGTTGTTGGCAGGGTGGTGATGGATGTTTTTTAAAAAACGACTGATGGCGTTTTGTGTGATTTCATTGTTTTTCGTATGATCATCATGCATAATGAAAGAGACTTTCGAGGAAATGGAAAAAGAGGACATGGTCAATCACACAGATAATATTGGCGGTGTCACCAATATTTATAATCGCATATAGCATATCAATATAGCATTTTTCTTCAACTGTTTTGAGATAGAAGTGAGATGGGAACAGAAGAATTAGCACCCGGTCTTTTAGTAGCAATGCCTTCATTGAAAGACCCTTATTTTGAAAAAACCGTCATCTTGTTGTGCAATTATACGGCAGAAAGTGCATTTGGGCTTGTCGTGAATAATCCATCTTCTATACGTATTAAAGACATTATTGTCAGTGATCTGGAGTTTAAAGAAGATTTAACGGCTCCCCTCTTGTTAGGGGGACCCGTGCAGCAAGAATCGTTGTGGGCGATTCATTCGAGAGATTTTTCCTGTGAAACGACGTCACAGGTCTCACCAGCAATCTGTATTAGTGGTATTCATGAAGTTTTGGGAGCACTTGCCCGTCAAGAGGGCCCCTCTCAATATCACCTGGGATGTGGTTATGCTGGCTGGTCTCCAGGGCAATTAGACCGAGAAATTGAGGAAGGAGCATGGTGGTTGACTTCACTCGAAACCGAATTTGTTTTAGACATGCCTTATGGGGAACGCTGGGAAGCCATCTTGAAGAAAATAGGCATTGATCCACTTTCCAGCTTCTATGAATCAAAAGACTTTTAGACCCTGTTTGGAAAAGTATTGTAAATGCTCGGCAAATATGGCATCGATTTTGTCCAAAAAAATAGATGTATTGCGTAACGAAAGGATAGATTATTATTACATATGCGTTGGAAGTTTATAGATCAGATTACAGAAACAGATGAAAGACTTCACATCAAAGGGACCAAGCGATTTCCTTTGAATGAAGAATGGCACCAGGATCATTTTCCAGAAAGTCCTATCATTCCAGGAGTACTACAAATCGAAGTGGTTGCTAACTTGGCAGGTAAATTGATTTTATTGAGAACATTGAAAGAAACGATGGAATGGGTAGCGCCCATTCTGCTGAAAACGGGAGAGTGCCGTTTCAAAGAAATCATTCGTCCTGGTGAATTAATTGATGTGGATGTCACAATAGAAAAGTACAATCGTCGAATTGTATATTCCAGTGGAACTCTCTGTGTTGATGGACAAGAGCGGGCAGTAATTTCTATTGCCTCCGCACGTGTTCCGGTGCCAACGATTGGTGATCCCGCAATTTTGGTTCCCTGGAAGGTTGAAGAAATATTAGAGATTTTTCCTGGTATTAGCCAGGATATGCAAGATCGTTTTGAGCAAACTCTGGGTCGTATCAGAAGTGGAGCGGTTGTGACATAGTTGTCCTGGAGGCACAATAGCCCGTCGGATTGAAAATCACAAAAGAAGTTTCCCATAGACAATGGAGTGGTGAGAATCATAATTTTCCATTTTACTTTGAGGCAATTGATCGGGAAGGTATTCTTTGAAACCACTGCTTTTGAAAATATGAGAGGCTTTTGTGGTCAAGGCAAACAGAAAAGAGCAGTTTTTTTGTAAAGCATGTTCTTGAGCGGCAGCAATCAATTGCTTACCTATGCCACGGTTACGATATTCTTCTTTAACCGCAAAACTTCCAATTTCTGCGGTTTTACTATCCTTGAATAATATCAGTTCGCAGCATCCCGCTAACTCTTCATCAATACAAAAAACAAGAAAATTTTCTATATGCTGCTCCAAATAGGCATGACTTTTATGAACGAGCACTAGATCTTTGATGGGTTTTTCCAGTATTTGAATGATGCGGTGCACATCGTTCAACTTCGCAAAACGTACACACTCGTAGATACTATTGGTAATCATGCACCCGGTACCGGCTGAAGTGAGGATTTCTCCCAAAAGGGCTCCATCGATGTTGCTGTTGAGCCAGTGACAGCGCTCGACCCCACGCTCACAGGCTTCAATCAGCGCATGTGCTTGCAGTCGACTGACGGTTTTGAGCGACTGATGATTTTGCAACCAATGTTTCATATTGTCTGTTGTCGTTTCTCGCAGGCCGGAAATTTCTGGGAATTGAGGCTCTTCTGAATGGAGAATAATCAGTTTGCGTGCACGTAAACGAACCGCAACTTCCAACGCTGTTTGATTTGGCTCTAAAATCCATAACCGTCCTTTTTTTCCAATGGCAAAAGGTGGAATGATGGGAAGGTAATGGTGAGTAAATGCATTTTGGAGCGCATTCATGTTGATATCATGGACATCTCCTGTGAAATGAGGTTCTGTCGGGATAGTGAACGAATGTTGTTGTGCTTGCACAAAATGGCTGGAAAACGGAAAAATGCCACGACCGTATCGACTTAATTTTGTGATCAATTCCCAATTTGTAGTGGCGATGGCTTGTTGAACAATAGGGATCAGCGGGGCTGTTACGACCAAATGACCTTGTTCTTCTATAGGGGTGTGCCCGTGAAAATGAAGGGCTTCCTGAATTTGTGGCTGAGCGCCGTGTACAATAATGACTTTGATACCAACACGATACAGTAAAATGAGATCATCTAAGATGCTGGGTAAGTTTTGTTGTTGCAGCGTTTTTCCGCTGATTTTGATGATAAAGGTTTCCTGATAAAATTCTTCTAAATAAGGGAGTGCATCCCGCAATCCTCTGGCAAATTCATAGACACCAGAAGAGTTAGTGTTGGGTGACGGCATGTTTCAATCAGTTATTTGAAGGGTGGTGAGTAAATGAATATACAAATTTCTGTGGTGATTCCAACCTACAATAGTAAAGAATTGTTACACCAATGTCTGCTGTCTTTGGAAAGGCAAACAACTCCTCTGTCCTCCTTCGAAGTCATTGTTGTGGATGATGGGTCCACCGACGAAACCATGGAGATGTTAGCAGACTTCCAAAATGAATCCCCATTACAACTGAAAAGCCAGTATATTTCTAATGCTGGACCGGCAACTGCCCGGAATATTGGTGTTCAAAAGGCAGAAGCTGACTGGATCGCTTTTTTAGATGCTGATGTTGTCGCCCATGTAGACTGGGTGCGACGTGCATTAGAGTTGATTCAAAAGTACCCACATGTTGCCGGTTTTGAAGGTCGTACTATTGTGAGTGATCGACATAAACTGACTCCCTTCACACATCAGACTGAAAATTTCTATGGAGGACGTTATCCTACTTGTAATATGATTATACGCAAAGCTTTTTGCAGTTTCTATACAAAATATCGCATTCCCTTCCGAGAAGATACAGATCTTGCCTTTTGTATCATGGAGGCAGGATACACCATTCGTTTTGATGCCAAATTGCAAGTTTTTCACCCTCCACTCTCTCCCAGCTTTTTTCGTCCCATCAAACTGGCACTGCGATACTATTACGATGGACTGCTGCAACGACGTTTTCCCAGACGTTATCGAGAAAACCTGGATGCCCATATATTTTGGGGAATGTCCATCTCACACATGAAAAAGAAAATATATGGTTTATTTTTATTAGGGCAAATATTTTTCATGGGAGCTGCCTTTTTCCTGCCGGCCGCTTCCAACGGATTCCTGTTTTTTACTCTTTTGTTTTTGGTCAGTTATGCCCTTTGCTGCTGGATGTGCATTCGGCCGACTCTACCAGAATCACGTACCCGCAAGGATCTGATCATTTTGTTGTTAGTGAATTTTGTTGTACCGTGGGTGATTTATCTCCAACTGTTGAAAGGATACATTCATTTTCGTCACGAAAAAGCGTTTGATGCCAAACAATGGTTGAGTGATTTGGGGTTGCCTCCCCAGAAAAAGATATACGAGATTGTCATGGTATCGACAGCAGATTGGGATTATCCCTTTTGGACCAATAAACAGCATGTTTCTTCACGATTGGCAGAGCATGGGCATCGAATTCTTTATGTCGAATCATTGGGTTTGCGTCAATTGACCGCATCTTATCGAGATTTACAGCGAGTTTTTCAGCGTACCAAACGCTCTCTGCTACTGGGAAGGAATTTAAAACCCAATGTCTGGGTATGGTCTCCTATGGTTTTACCCTTTCACCGTTTTGCTGTAGTGCGTCAGTTGAACTGGGTGATTTTGAGTGCCTTCATCCGATTCTTTTGCAGGAAATTGCAGTTTCAGTCTCCCATTTTATGGACATACAATCCAACAGTCCTTGCCTTGACAGAACGAGTCCGTTTTTCAAAATACATTTACCATTGTGTGGATGAACTCAAAGAGGCTCCTGGAATGCCAGTGGAATTGCTGGAAAGTCATGAAAAGGATTTTTGTCAGAAGTCCGATCTCATCTTCACAACTTCCCGCAATTTATACACCTTACGCAAGCAATGGAATCCCAATACTCATTATTTACCCAACCCCTGTGATTTTGAACATTTCAACCAGACCACTCGGGATATTGCCATTGCGACAAGACTCGACAATATCCCCCAACCACGTTTGGGATTTGTAGGCGCCTTGAGTCATTACAAAGTGAGTACGGTGCTTTTGAAAAAAATTGCAGAAAGCCATCCCGAATGGCAACTGGTCCTGTTGGGACAAATTGGAGAAGGAGAACCTGGGGCTAGTTTTGATGAAATCATTTCTCTAAAAAATGTTCATTTTTTAGGCCCTCAACCCTATAAAGAATTGCCTCATTATTTAAAAGGGTGCCAAGTTGCATTACTTCCCTGTCCCATCAACGGATACACCCAGAGTATGTTTCCTTTGAAATTTTTTGAGTACATGGCAGCGGGCTTACCCGTTGTGACCACCGCATTGGCGGCATTGGAAGACTATAAGCATATTTGTTATTGGTGTTCGACTGATGAGGAATTCATCCAATCCATTTCCCGAGCATTGCAGCAAAATGATGATTTAGTCCAGCGTATTAACCTGGGAATTCAGTTGGCCAGTGAAAATACCTGGGAAAAACGTGTTGAATCGATGCTGGCAATTTTGGATGAATATGACCAAACTGCTTGAAGCAGTCAGTTAATCTTTCCAATCCCCTGACTCAAGCGACTTTCTCTGGAGTTTAGAAAAATTCTTGATTTGAAAAAGACAAACAAACCGTGTATCTTAACAAGATTATTATTTGACTACTCTTTCATGGAAGAAAACAATTTTTTCTAAAAATCATCATGCTTTCTAAGTTTGCCAGCTATAAAATTTCACGAAAATCACTTGTCCGATTCAAGAAGCAAGGATTTAGTGAATCGGCGCTCGATAGCCTCACTACACTGGAGGAACAATTTTTTCCTTCGTCAGAAATTTTTATTGCACAATTGAAAAAGCTTCCCAACAGTGCCGAAATTATGGAGCGGGAACGAATTATTTTAAAATCCACTCGTGGCTATTTCCGCATGGATCAGTGGATCACTCACAGAACCACCAGGGAATGGGTAGAGGCTTTAATTTTTGCATTAGTGGTTGCCATGATTGTGCGGACTTTTCTATTTGCTCCCTTTCGTATTCCTTCTGGTTCGATGCGCCCCACGATTAAGATAGGAGACCAAATTTTTGCCACCATGTTCTCCTATGGCATTCCTGTGCCTTTTACCGATATCAAGTTTTTCGCTCAACCCATTCAACGGGGAGATATTGTCATTTTCCCTGCTCCTCCTGACCCTTCTATTGACTTTATCAAGCGAGCAGTTGCCTTGGCAGGAGAGACGGTTGAAATCCGCAATGATCAATTGTACATCAACGGAAAAGCATTAGAAGAAAAGTATGCTTTTTTTGATCCCAAAAGTCGCAATATCGCGATTCATACACCAGATGTCAGTTATTTTGGGCCCGTCACAGTACCCCAAGGCCATATTTTTACGATAGGAGATAACCGTTACAACAGCCATGATGGAAGATTTTGGGGGTTTGTGAAAATAGAGAAAGTCAAAGGAAAAGGGCAAATGGTCTATTGGTCGAAAGAGCCTCGTGAAGGATTATTCGGATTGTTTGAATTCGATTCCTATCGTTTTGGACGTATTTTTCATTTTTTAGAATGATCAGAAGGTTTTACAATGAAAAACATATCTCGTAATGCTCCATGTCCGTGCGGCAGTGGTAAAAAATACAAAAGATGTCATCTGAAACAGGATCAACAGAGTCAAAGGTTTCAAAAGAGCAGTCGTCCAGGAATTATTATCAAATCTAAAGAACAGGTAGAGGGCATTCGGAAAAGTTGTCAACTCACCTGTCGAATTCTGGACTTATTGCATGAATTCATTAAACCAGGCATGACAACGGATCAAGTCAATGACTGGGTTCATGAATATACCATTGCTCATGGTGCCTATCCCGCTCCTTTGAATTATCGCAATTTTCCCAAAAGTGTGTGCACTTCCTTGAATGATGTGATTTGCCATGGAATTCCAGATGGCACGGTGCTCAAAGATGGTGATATCTTGAATGTCGATGTGACCTGTATTCTGGACGGATTTTATGGAGATGCCAACCGTATGTATCCAATTGGCGAAATTTCAGAGGAGGCAAAAAAATTAGTTCATGTTTCTAAGGAATGTTTAGATATTGGTATTCAACAAGTGAAACCCTTCAACACGATTGGGGACATTGGATTTGCAATTCAGCAACATGCCGAAAAACATGGATTTTCGGTAGTTCGTGATTTTTGTGGTCATGGAGTGGGACTGGAATTCCATGAAGATCCACAAGTTCCTCATTATGGCAATCCAAAGACAGGCCCTGTTTTGATGCCCAATATGGTGTTTACCATTGAACCGATGATCAATGCAGGCCGCTATGAAAGCCGGATCATGTCTGATCGCTGGACCGCTAAAACAGTAGATGGTTCTTTATCAGCCCAATGGGAACATACCGTCTGGGTTACTGAAACGGGTGTTGACGTCTTATCTGCACCTGCATCATAAAAAAGGGGACAGGTTTATTTTTTTGTTTTTTATAAAACAAAAAAATAAACCTGTCCCCTTTTTTGTAATCTTCATCAACAGCAAAACATGTGGTTTCAAAAAGAGTTACGCCTGAGAGCAAGATCACGAGGTTTTCATTTAGTCACGAGTGAGATCATTGAACAGATTCCAGAGCTGAGCCGCTACTCGATTGGCATCATGAACCTGTTCATTCAGCACTCTTCTGCTTCACTCACCATCAATGAAAATGCAGATCCAACCGTCAGGCAGGATTTTGAAAGTTTTTTCAATCATGCGGTACCAGAGGATGAACCTTATTATCGTCATGTCTACGAAGGCAGTGATGATCTGCCAGCCCACCTCAAGAGCAGTCTCCTTGGTTGTTACCTAAATATCCCCATTACCAGAGGGCGTTTGAATTTGGGAACATGGCAGGGGATTTATTTATGTGAGCATCGCAACAATGGAGGCAGTCGCTCCATCATTGTCACACTGAATGGTGAATGATTCGCTCCATTTTTCAAGTGTCTGACCACCAGATATCACTCTTCAAATTCCACATATATTCTTCATTTTTGTCTCTTTATCGCTCTTCTTTGCAAAATAGCCTTTCCAAATAATCTAATCGATACTCCCGATGTCGAAAAAGCTTGTTCCTGTGCTGTAGCCAACCGATGGGGGAAAGGACAAATACTGAGGCAGGACTCGTCAACAATGATTGAATTTAGTGAAGTATCCTCTTTTTAGCATTGCTTTTTAAGATTTCATTATTTATGTCTATCACTAAAACGTTTTGGTAGTGGTT
>JANQHV010000284.1 GCA_028282505.1 SAR324 cluster bacterium
ATGAGACAATCTCCCGAAAACTGTCATGCTGAGCGTAGTCGAAGCATCTCAGAGACCCTTCGACTACGCTCAGGGTGACATGGCATTCAATGTGCCAAAGAAAACCAAAATCTCACTACTATAACAATTCCGATGGAATTTGTTTGAATTTGGATAGATTTTGGTACAATGAGTGCTAATCTTTTTAAAAAGTAGTCTTTTGAAATTGATTAATGATTTAATATGAAAGTATTCTTCCTTAAAATCGTATTATTTTTCCTGGTATTTGGATTTTCCTTGTCTCTTCATGCCCAAGAAGCTTGCAAATTTGATCCTGATTTACACAAGCGTCCAGAAGAAAGAGCAGAAAACATGGGACGTTTTTTGATACAGGGAATTTATTTAGGAATGGGCTTTGAAGAATTAAAACTGGCAAAACCTGGAGTGGTTGTACAACCTGCTGTTGAATCTGGGGTGATCCATGAATATTATGGCGAATACATTACCGATGACGAACAATTCCTATTCATGCTGACGTCGGAAGGTCGCTTGTATAAGTTGATCTATAAGAAACATTTTGCAGCAGCCGTATCGGAACAAGATCTCCTGGTTAAATTGAGACAAAGATACGGACAGCCAAGAAGGACACTCAGCAAAACCACCAAAAATAAAACGTTTGAGGCATGTTGGGGGCAATGTGAGATGATATTGGATGGAACCTTTTGCCATGATCAGGAAACGGATCATTGGTATACTTATTTTACGGCCTCCCTGGATATTACCAGAAAACAGTTCAACATTGTGCTGCACGACAGTACCCTATATGAACGCAATGAAATTGGTTTTGCTGAAAGAAAAACCACCAAAAAAATGCTTCCCTCCACAACGGCCTTGGAAAATCTAAAATTATAACTCATGATTTGGGACTCGTGGTTCGTGGCTCAGTTCCTATTTACTCTTCTTTGTTTAGAGTCCACGAAAAGCACGATTACCATATTTTTGTGCTTTTTCGCAGGTAAACAACATTATCAATACTCACAATTTTGTGGTGGAATCAATTTACGCTGAACGATAAATTTTGCAAATAATTGAGCCTTCAGTAGTGCCCCGGCATCGTTCACATGCCTTCCATCATACCAGTATTGAGGGTCTTGAGGCATCATTTTGATGAAATCAAATAAAGGGATTTGATAGTGTTTGGCTAATTTTCGAGTGATGTCATTGTGCTCTTGAAAAGCTCGCTGGTAATCAACATCCGCAGCATAATCCTTCAAATGGGGACTGTAAGCCCAGGTTGCCAACATCAATTGGAACTGATGAATCTGGGCTAACGCAATCATGCTTTTTAAATTACGCTCAAAATAAACAGGAGGATTGTGATCCAATAGAGTGGATTGATCAAGAGAGGTCGTTCTGGTGGAAGCCCCCACAAAATTTTGAATGCTGAAGGGATAATTGATTCCCAGTTTGACACGTAAGATTCGGATCAAGATAAGATCATCCCAAAAGCTTTGATGAGGGACTTGCCACTGTTTTCGATATCCTGAATTATCGCCACGATATGCCACTGGGTCCACTAATCGTGTATGCACATCATTGGTAGCTTGATAAATAACGACAAGGTCTGGAGCCAAATCCAGAACACGAAACATTAAATTGATCAAGTTCTCGAAGCTGGTATACCCTTTCATTCCTGCATTGATCACACGAACTGTCGGGCAGTTGTATTGTTTTTGTAGAAGATTTTCCAATTGTGCAGGATACGTGTGTGCGTTATCAGACACTCGGCTCGAATAGGTCGTTGATCCGCCAATAGCCACAATACGGAATTCGTTTTCTGGTTTTTCTCTGGGAAAGTCATCTCCCCGATAGCCAAGTGCATTGTGCAATTCATACTCAGGATTGGGAGCATAGTTTAAATAATGATGTGGAATGAAAGACACCTTGTTTTGCAAAAAAGAATCATAACCACCATACTTTTCGAGCTGCTCTTGACTGGCTATGTGCTCCAACCAGTACTGTGCTGCCAGTTCACACAGCAACAGAGTTAAAAAACTACTCCCAGCCAATAATAGAATCTCTCCGGCTTTTGGTTTGCGAATAGAGGGGCGAAACCAGAAGACTCCCAACCCAATCAGCAACAGAAGAATTTCGATACCCCCTACGATATCAATGAGCAAAGAAGATTCCAGTGGGGGGGGGAAGAAGAAGAGGTAAGGGACGGTGTAGCGATTAAAACCGACAGCCATTAAAATGCAGAAAATACCAAACCATCTGGGGTTGAATGTCCGATTGTCCTGCATGCTAATCCCAAAAACTATAAACGCCCCAGGCCAGCCGGAGTATCAGGCCCTGCAAATCAATTCGTTTTTCCAATGTGCGTTCAGGAGTAGGGAGCTTGTCCATTTTAAAGAATGGATTTCTCATGACAGGTGTGTCTGCCAGCAGATAGAGTTCAAAGGTGAGTCCAAAGTTATCGCCAGAGGTGGTCATTCCAAATCTTTGGAAGAAAACAGGCTGTTCTGCATGATAATGGTCCAAATCCCGAACAGAATCCCGACTGGCTCGGTTGATAGTGCCATGAGAGCGTAAACCATTTCTGATGGTGCTTTCAATGTAGACCAGACCAATTCCATAAAAGGTTTCCGTTTGATTTCTGCCCGGAACAGATGGCCCATAAATGGAATAAGACAGAAAGTAGTAGTGGGAACGCAATTCAATCAAGGGAACATCTGATAGCCTTTTTGCTCCATTTTGAGCTGTTTGATCAGTCAACCAGGTGTTGGTATAATAAACGGCTAAGCTTTGTGCTGTCAATAAATCCCAACCAGTTGGCATGATCCATTCCAGTGACAATGGAGGAAGCCCGTGAGCCAGTTTTGTCCCTTCAGAGGATTTTAGATCAATTTCATGATTTTTGGGAGGTTCCAACAATAAGCCTGTATTGTCTTGTGTTGAATTCAGAGAAGTGTTGCCGTCTTTGAAGAATTTGTTTCCTGTCATCTTATAAAAAGGATGAATCCCTTGAAAACGCTGGGTTGTCCATTCGTAGAAGCCTAAGCGAAGAAACGGTTCTGACACTCCAGACCCTCCTGAAGAAGGGACATCAGCAGCATCCGTCGGCTCTGCTGCCTCTTGAGCAGGGGCATCTTCTTGAGCATAAACAGCAGTAGGGTACCCAGAAAGTAACAAAAATAGAACCAACCCGAACCAGCTCCATTTTGTTACCAGACAGCTCCTCATTTTCCAATACTCATATAAATCAGTCTAATTTCGACGCTTAGGGATCGTCCAATTATCCAGCAGGAGCTGCAATGGTTCAGGTATTGGTAATCAATTGGGGACGGACTCGTTAATCAATTCATGAGAGAATTTCATGATCTCATCCCAGGTATCAACACGACGAATGGTTGGATGTGTGAATTCCAAATTAAAAGGACGTGATTTTAGCCATACGTGTGCATGAGAAAAGTGTTCAAACACATTCACACAATTATCGGGATGATCATCAATGAATACCAATATTTCTCCATCTTTTGCCAGTTGCTGGATAATATCTGCCTTCAATACAGGAGGATTGTCATCAAAGGATACAAATCCCCCACTATGCAGGGAGTCCCATTGAAAACCGGCAGAATGCAAGTTTTGTTTTCGTTTTCCTATATAATCCGGAGGGATATTGGTGATGAAATGCACGGGATATGCCCCAAAAACGCTATTGAACAACTCGGGTTCTACCAACGGAGCCAGTTGTCCAAATTCCTCACTTTCAATGAAAGCATCCCACCCTTCCATGAGTTGTTCGTGAGTGAGTAAATCCGAAAAAAACCAGCAGTTGGGTTGATAATCATCTGGAATTTTTAACTGAAAATAATTCTTGATATAAGGGATATAAGTCCCTTCAAAGTCCAGTAAAACGCCATCGACATCAAAGAAAAATCGAAACATAACCATACCTCATCTACAGCAAATCAATGATTGCCCCTCCTCCAATAAATGTTCCCAGCATGCTCCCTATATTGGCAAAAACAACGATCAAGAGAACACGGGTCACTTTGTTTTTCCAAAATCCTGAAAAGTGGGAGATGTCCGTTGACAAATTTTCAAAATCACGTACCTGGGGTTTGCGTACAATCGCTTCCACGATGCCGGCAATCCATCCTGCCGCAATTGTTGGATTTAATGAGGTAAAGGGAGCGGCAATGAATGCAGAAAGAATGGTGAGAGGATGCCCCAGTGCCAATGCTGTACCCAGGGCAGACAAGACGCCATTGATCAAAAACCAGCGCTTGATCATTTCCATGCCAACGTCCCAATTAGCTGCTAAGAAGCCATAGATGATCAAACCGATGATAATTGCTGGAATGCCCCATGTGATCAGCTTTCCCCATTGTGCTGGAGGAGGGATTTGTTCCAATTGTTTTAAATCTTGTTCCTGGTGGATCTCTTCTTTTATGCCAGGAACGTGACCTGCGCCAACAACAGCCACAATTTTTTTCCCAGGGGCGGAGCGTATTTTTTCGGCTAAATACTGATCTCTCTCATCAATCAGAATTTTCTTCATCATGGGGGACTGTTCAGAAAACGCATCCATCGTCTCTGTCAAAACATCCTGGGTTTTCATTTTTTCGATGTCTTCTTTCGTGATTTCTTCGGAGACAAAAATACTCATCAACAGTTGCATCAATACGCTTGTTTTTTCAAAAAACGGTAACGATCGCCACGTTTTTTGAAAAGTAGTCTGCACATCCCGGTCTGCTAATACAATTTCGGCATCAATGGATTTTGCCGCATCAATGGCTGCCAGCATCTCTTTTCCTGGTTGAATTCCTATTTTATCTCCCAGTTGCTTT
>JANQHV010000290.1 GCA_028282505.1 SAR324 cluster bacterium
ACTGGTATATCCGACGCAGCCGGCGTCGTTTTTGGAAAGCTGGGCAGGGGCAAGACAAGCGAGAAGCGTATGCCACCTTGTATCAGGTGCTCCTCCACCTTTCCAAAAACGACGCCGGCTGCGTCGGATATACCAGTTGGTCAACAGGTCAATGAAGCCCACAAATGGTGCAACCGACTTGTTCAATTCATATTGGTCCATATTATGGGTAACCACTTCCACGAGTTCCTCTAATTTGGAGAGAATCCAGCGATCCAATGGATTGGCGGGAGAACGGTTTAAATTTTCAGAAGTGGGTTGCCATTGATCGATGGTGGCATAAGTGGTCAGAAAGGCCAGTGCATTCCATAAAGGCAACAAAATGGTGCGGGTTGTCTCTACCAGACCTTTTTCTGAAAATTTTAAATCATCCCCCCGGACTGCGACAGAATTGAGCATATAAAGACGGATTGCATCGGCTCCATATTTATCCAGCATTTCTACAGGATCTGGGTAATTTTTAAGCCGCTTGCTCATTTTTTTACCATCTTCTGCCAGAATCAACCCATTGACAATCACATTTTGAAAAGCAGGTTTGCCAAATAAAGCAGCACTGATGACAACCAGTGTGTAAAACCAGCCTCGTGTTTGATCCAATCCTTCACAAATGAAATTGGCTGGAAAGTTGGACTCAAATTTTTCTTTGTTTTCAAAGGGGTAATGTTCCTGGGCGTATGGCATTGAGCCTGATTCAAACCAGCAATCCAGTACTTCTGGAATACGTTTATAGGTTTTTCCATCCTTTTCAATCACCAGATCATCCACAAAATGTTTGTGGAGGTCATCGATTTTTTCCCCAACCGCTTCTTCCAGTTCCGTCACATTGCCAAAACAGAGGACATCTCCCTCATCGCTTTTCCAAATCGGCAATGGTGTGCCCCAGAAACGATTTCGGCTGATGGCCCAGTCTCTTGCGTTTTCCAACCACTTGCCAAAACGACCATCTCGGATGTGGCCCGGCACCCAGTGCACGGTCTGGTTATTGGAGACCATATTTTGTTTGATGGCTTCTACATCAACAAACCAGGTAGAAATGGCTTTGTAGATCAAAGGCGTATCGGTACGCCAGCAGAATGGATAACTGTGTTGAATGGTTTCATGTTTGATCAGGATGTTGCGTTCTTTCAAGTCTCGGATGATGGGTTTATCCGCTTCCTTGATGTTCATCCCTGCAATGAATCCCATATAAGCCATGAAATTCCCATCATTGTCGACCGGATCGAAGACGGGGATATTTTCCCGCAAACAGATGCGCAAGTCATCCTCTCCAAAGGCAGGGGCCTGGTGGACAATGCCGGTTCCACTTTCATCACTGACATAATCATCAACCAGGACTTGCCATAAATTCGTCGTGTCAATGTGGCCTTGGGCAAAATCAAACAAAGGGGCATAGGTGCGTCCTTTTAGTTCAGTCCCTTTGAACTCTGCCAAGATTTGGTAGGTATCTGGTTCAAAATAAGCGGCTACTTGATTTTTACCCAGATAATAGATCTTTTGATCCGACTTGTCCTGGACTTTGACATAATCGATGTCTGGTCCAACACATAAAGCAAGGTTGGAAGGCAGTGTCCAGGGAGTCGTCGTCCAGGCCAGAAAGTAAGCATTCTCTTCATCAGTGGCCTGGCATTTGAAAGTGATCGAAGGGTCCTGGATATCTTTATAATTCAAATTGGCTTCAAAATTGGAAAGAGGCGTGGACACTCTCCATGAGTAAGGAACCACTTTGACTCCCTCATAGATCAGCTTTTTGTCCCACATCTGTTTAAACACCCACCAGACGGATTCCATGAAGGAGCGATCCATGGTTTTGTAATCATTGTCAAAATCCACCCAACGCCCCATACGCTCAACGGTTTCCCTCCATTCACTCGTATAGCGCAACACGATTTTTCGACATTCTTCGTTGTAACGGGCAATCCCAAACTCTTCAATTTCTGGACGTCCCTGTAGATTCAAATCCTGCTCCACCTCAAATTCAACGGGAAGTCCATGACAATCCCAACCAAAACGGCGTTCCACTCGAAAGCCACGCATGGATTTATAGCGTGGAATCACATCTTTGATCGTCCCTGCGAGCAAATGTCCATAATGGGGCAACCCCGTCGCAAAAGGAGGCCCATCATAAAATACAAATTCACGTTCCTTGGGACGCTGTTCAATGGATTTTTCGAAAATTTGTTGGTCTTTCCACAGTGCCAGCATTTCTTTTTCGAGGCTGGGAAAATTGATTTTGTTGGATACTTCTTTCATGAATATTTATTGATAATGGTGTGATTTAGAGTCGTCTCAATTCTTAATTAATCTACAGGCTCCAGTATAAAATATTGGGATCATTGGAAGGAGGAAAACAAGACCGCACATCGATAAACACACCCGGATTGGAAGTGATATCGAGGTAGTTGGTCAAATGGCGATACCCCTGTTCCAAAAATACTTCATGCCCCACTGCCAGTATGATCGCATCATAGGATTGGGTAGAGGGAGAGGAGATGAACGTAATGTTGTATTCTTCCTGGGCGTCCTCAATATCAGCCACCGGGTCATATATATCCAGATGACAGTCCCATTGCCTCAATTCCTCAATAATATCAATTATTTTAGTATTGCGTACATCGGGGACATTTTCTTTAAATGTAAAGCCAAGCAAGAGAACCCGAGAGGTCCTGATGTGTTTTCCAGCAGCAACCAACAAGCGAATGGTTTTTTCTCCGACCAAGCGCCCCATGCTGTCGTTGATGCGACGTCCTGCTAAAATCATGGCAGGATGGTATCCCAACGACATGGCTTTGTGAGTGAGATAATACGGGTCCACCCCAATACAATGCCCCCCCACTAGGCCCGGTGTGAATCCCAGAAAATTCCATTTGGTGCCAGCAGCTTCCAAAACTTCTTTAGTACGGATGCCCATTTTTTCAAAAATCAGAGCAAGTTCATTCATCAAAGCGATGTTCAGATCTCGCTGAGTATTCTCAATCACTTTGGCCGCTTCTGCCACTTTGATGGAACTGGCCTTAAAAACACCGGCTTCAATGATACTTCCATAGACATCAGCAATCAGCTCCAAGGATTCTGGACTCATGCCGGAGACCACTTTTGTGATTTTTGTCAAGGTATGCTCTTTGTCCCCTGGATTGATCCGTTCTGGGGAATATCCCACCATGAAATCAGTGCCGCATTGCAACCCTGAATACTTTTCCAGCAGAGGTATGCATTCTTCTTCGGTGGCTCCGGGATAGACCGTCGATTCGTAGACAACCGTACTGCCTTTTTGCAGGTGTTGTCCTGCAATGGTGCTTGCTCCAATCAAGGGAGCCAAGTCTGGAATTTTGGATTCAGTCACAGGTGTCGGAACAGCGATGATAATGAAGTCGCAGGATTTAATCTCTTGAGGATCCTCGGTATACTTCATGGAACTGGCTGCCAGTTCTTCTGGTGATACTTCTTTGGTTCGATCAATTCCATTTTTTAATTCTTTGATTTTTTCTGAGTTGGTATCAAATCCAAGGACATCATATTGTTTGGCAAACTCGACTGCCAGTGGCAATCCCACGTATCCTAATCCGATTACACAAATTTTGTTGATTAATGGTTCCATATGTTGATCATGTAAAGAGATATGTTAAAGTATAGATTGGGGAAAAGGAAAGAAGTCTCTATGTGTTTGGGAAAGCGACACAACTGATCATTTGTTCAAAAATCCAAAATAAAAGCGTTTTGAGGAGGAATGATCCATACTTTCAAAAAACATTCATTATACGATTTATCAAGATAGATCTCAAGCCAAAAAGCAAACTGGAAAGACACCATGAGTTCCAACCAAATTATTAAAAAATCAAAACAGTTTTTAGAAGAATTAGCGACGACCGCTGATCAATTCACCAAGAATTTTTCTTCGGAGTTTGCGTCTTTCAAGACAGATAAGCAGTCGAATACAGAAGAATTGAAGTCCTTGTGGAATCAGATAGAACAGCAAATTTCGGAAGTGTTTTCTTCGATGTCGGCTAAGTCCAGTGAGGCAATGGGAGAATTAGGACAGATTCAGGGCCTTTTTCAAAAGGGATGGGAAACCATCTCCGATACTTTCGAGCACCGAGCCCGGTACTGGGATGCCATGCAGACCATTTTTCTTCTCATGGGACGTTACAAGGCATTTCAGATACAATCTGCCAATCTTCCGGAATCAGAACGCCTTCAACAAGCAGAAGAACTCCATCAACAAAATGCAGAAGAGTTGGCAGCCCTTTGTCGAAAACAGGGAGGAGCCTGGGTGAAAGCCGCTCAGTTCATCAGTTGCCATTATGGGGAATTACCGCAAGTTTACAGAGATGAGTTAGCCAGCCTTCAGGACCAGGCAGATCCCATTGACTGGGAAAAAATCGAGCTGGTTCTCCAGGAAACACTGGGAAACAATTGGCAAGAGCGATTTTCCTCCATCGATAAAACACCACTGGCCACAGCTTCGATTGGACAGGTGCACAAAGCCCAACTGTGTTATGGCCCTGTCGTCGCTCTCAAAGTTCAGATTCCTGGAGTTTCTGAACTGGTCCATGCGGATTTGAAGTTTTTTGAACTGGTTGCTTCTTTGTTGAACTCACAATTTGAAATCCTGGATTTAGAACAGGTTGTACGAGAATTATCCAAAAGTATCCTCAAGGAGCTGGATTACTACAATGAAGCCAGTAATCTGACTCAGTTTTTCAGTTCCTATGAAAACCAGCAATGGGAATATCCCATTCTGATTAAAGAATTGTTAACGTCTCGCACTCTGGGCATGTATTTTATTGACGGGATGCCCATTCGTCAGTTTTTGCAGGAAGTTCCTAATGCCGCAGAACCAGTGCTGAAAGAATTGGTGCACAGTTTTTTCAAACAATTGTTTATCAATGGATTGTTTCATGCCGATCCCCATCCAGGCAACTTTTTTGTCACTCCACAAGGCAAGATTGCCCTACTGGATTTTGGTGCAATTGGTTACTTGACTAAAGCAGAAACCAAGTCTTATCGAGACGTGCTGGTGGCTCTCCTCTTGGAAAAGCATGAGAAGATTGATACCTTGCTCCAGGAAGCAGGCTTTGTTTGTCCCGATCCTGAGAAGTTGAAACAGCTTTTATCGCAAAGAAAAAGTGATGAGTTCAATGAATTGACCAAGATGCAGTATTACCTGGAAGTCATGCGGCAGGCACAGGTAAAAATCCCCGATAATTTTGTCTTGATGGCGCGGGTTTTGATCGTCATTGGTGGGCTGTTGCGTCAGCATCACGTCAAGCTGGATTTGTCGGAATTGGCCTTGATGTTGATGACTTCCCAATAATTTTTATCCAATATTTTTAACAAACCCTGATCACATGAATAGACAGTATGGTAATTCAAGAGATCCCTTCCTTTGATCCGAACCCCTCTCTGAGAATGGCCCTGGCTTTGCTTGAAGAAGCGGGCATTGAAAATTATGCCCTGATCGGCAGAGTGGCCACCTGGGTTTTCCTGCCAACAGATCGCCAACAATTTACAAAAGATGATCAGGACGCAAAATCACTCTTGAGGGTGGAAGGGCTTGATTATGAGCATCTTCGCCCTTTGGTCAAACGACACTTGGGGACAGGAACGGCGAACCGGCTTGATGTGTTTGCCCGAGAGGTTGGCCTGCTGCCTCCCAGAGCGACCTACAAAACTGAGATTTCAGACTTATAGCGTTTTCAAGAGTTTTCCGGAATCCTTACCCTCACCTCTTTTCGAAACCATTCATTTTGAATGAAAAATAAATCTGTCCCCTTTTTTTGTTCCTTGTAATCTTTCATGATTTATGGAATAAAACACTGAATACTCTTTTTAAAGGTTAGAGCGATTGGCCAAAAAGATACTTATGCTCATCTGCGTCCAATAAAATTGTCTGAACCATTGTTGCCAAAGAGAAACAACACAAACCAAGAACATGAAACCATGAACGACCTGGATATCATCCAACAAATCGAAACAGAACTGAGCACCAATTTAGAGAAATTGGATCAAATAAATGTGTTCAGTAAGGGTTACACCTTAAACCCAAACAAGCAGGTTACTGGCTTGGGTTTATATGATTGCAACATAAAAGATTTGAACCGTATTATTCCCTTCTTGAAAGACTTACCGCAGTTGCAGACTCTCGATTTACGTTCTAATCAAATCAGTGATTACTCCTTCTTGAAAGACTTACTGCAGTTGCGGTCTCTCAATTTGAGTTCTAATCAAATCAGTGATATCTCCTTCTTGAAAGACTTACCGCAGTTGCAGACTCTCGATTTGAGTTCTAATCAAATCAGTGATATCTCCTTCTTGAAAGACTTACCGCAGTTGCAG
>JANQHV010000333.1 GCA_028282505.1 SAR324 cluster bacterium
TCTCCATCATTACTCCTTCTTTGAAATAGGATGGAGAATAATCTATTTTTTGATAATTTCAATTGCTCAATGTCAGTTTCAGATAATAAACTTGTAGTAGCACATCGGGAGCCCGCATGCCCCTGCCTGTCATTAACAGGCATGGAAGCCCTGGTCCGGCGTTCCGGTGCTACCAAATTATTTATCTGAAATACTATAGGTGGTTTCCAAGAATTGTGGTGATCCCATTACCATTCCAAATACCCCAACAATTTAAAAAGCTTAATCTCATGCTTCTCGTACATTTGGGCAGCCCAATTCTTGACGTCAAAGTCCACTTCCAGCTCTATCCCTAAGTAATTAATAAACGGGACAGCTAACTTTAATTTCATTTCCCAATTATCAGTTTTTTGTAAGTCAGTATAGATTTGCCGAGATCTATCATCTAACTTTTCCTCAAATCGCTCCGACTGATTGGTCAACCACTGCATGGTTTCGTTAGCTATGGTAGTAAGTTGATGCTTGTTGATTTCCTGAAGAGCCTTCAATAAATCTTCCTTAATCCGATGATTAGTAGGCAGGTGGATTAGGTAATCATAATGGCCATTTAGTGTGTGCTTGATGTCTTTTTGATTTTCCAATATTTTTTTATGATCCTCTACAAGCACATCTATTTTTTTACGATCCTTCAAAAGCTCATCTAGCTTTTTGTTAATCTTGCGAACTTCATCCTGACGGGGAATGCCTCCCAATAACTTTGCAATTTCAAATTTTTCTTTTATGGGTTTGTAGATTTTATAATACTGTTCTCCATCTTTTTCCCGATCCAACAATTCTTCATAATCTACAAAGGCATTCACACCAGGCAAAGGAATCAACATGCTAGGAGCATCACTCAATTCTTGATTGATGGAATCAATCAAGTGCCTAATGATCGCCATGAACCCTCTTTTTTGCTTATGCTCCCCAATGATAATAATAGAGATTCTGTTTTGATAATCCTCCAATAACGCGTGACAGCCGTTACTGCTCAACACGCAGCCCGTGCGCCACATATGCACTAAAATATTATGGGCTCCCACCATGATATGAGGCATAATCGATTTGGGCAAATAGTCATACTCGTAAATGAAACGGATGCTGTCCTCAGTATGGCGGAATGGTTCCGTAATTTCGCCAGGTTCATGGGTATCAAGTAAGTCTGGAACGATAAAACGACTGCGATCTGGGACAAAAAAACAAAGTTTGAACTGATTGAGAATGTCAATCAAAAAGCGACGCTGATTGTTCGTGTAACTAATTTTCTTGTAATTGGTGGGACGATACTTTTCTTCTTTCTCTTCCTCTTGGTTAACGATGAACTCAAGACGATTCATGTCAACGATTCCTTTCTGTTGACCCGCGCAAGAAGAGGTGAGAATCTGGTAGACTCCATAAGTGATCCAATAAGGGTCAAGCACATAATATTCTGAAAGATTGACATCATCGAAGTGCAAGACCAGTCCGAGATCATGCAAAAAATTGATGACGTTCTTTTGTGCCTGCTTTTCTTTCAAATCAAATTCATGGCATATCGCTAAAAACTGCTCTTCATCCAGAAAATAATTAGCTTTTGTTTCCTCTTGTAACTTGGCTTTGATACGGACCCAACGTTCATCAATTATGGTATTGAAAAGTTCTGCCTGAGGGATCAATGCCTCCAACTTATCTTTGATGACATCAATGTTATCTTTGGTTTTACAGGAGGCTTTGACGAATGCTTTGATCTGCGGGAATTCTTTTTGCAATTTATACTCATTTTCAAATCCAAATCTAGAGTTGACATCCGCTTGATTGGCCACCACAATGATCGGTGAATTGCCCCCAGTAGTTTTGATACGTTGGGCCCATTGTCTAATTTGCTCAGCAACTTTGACGTCTTTACGAGCGTCTAACACCAAAACATAAACCGAGCGGCGGGTTAAAAAGAACTGATGGGTAGCATTCATGATTTCCTGCCCGCCAAAATCCCAAAAATAACCAGTTATTGCGTGAATGGAAGTTTGTCGCTGAAATGTTCTGCATTGCCCAAATTCAATATTCTCGATATTCACTCCATCGGTCTGAGCTTCCAGTTCATCAAACGAATCATCTTTGAGACGACGCAACAGAGAGGTCTTTCCAGCTTTCGGATCACCAATTAAGATGATTTTGATTTCATTCAATTTGGCTTTGGTAGCCTTAAACCAATCCAGTGTCGATTCCCGTCCTTGCTTGAGAATCTCCATAGGAGGGGACTCAATGGGATTGTCATCCAGACACAGACCACCACCACCAAACACCTGGAAATTTAACTTCATCTTCAACTGAAAAATAAATGAAGGAATTTCACGGATTTTGTTGGAGCGCAGGTCTAAAAACTGTAAAGAGGTCAAATTCAATAAAGAGCTAACATCCGATATTTCATTATAACTAAGATCAAGAGATTGCAAGGAGGTCAGATTCGATAAAGAACTGATATCCAATATTTGATTGTCTCGGAGATCTAAAGATCGCAAGGAAGTCAGACTGGATAAAAAGCTAATATCCGATATTTGATTTACACGTAAGTTTAAAGTTTCCAGGTGATGGCATTCGAAAAGTTCAGAAAGATCATTGAGGTTGGTGATTCCACAATTACTTAAGTCCAGATGAGGGTCCTGATTGACCTGGCACGCCTGGATCAAGGCTTTGGCTTTTGTCAGGCTGTTTTTAATCATAAAAGATTCTAAAAAACAAAAGAATTAATGATTGTTGCTCCTTAACTCAAAGATTTGCAATGGATATTAAAAAACTAAATCTTTGTGTATAGGAAAAATTAGAAGCAGGTTTATTTCCAAGAACAATACACTCACTAATACTTCAGGTCAACCTGTGATAGAGCCAGTTAAAGCTGGAATATTCCAATTTCCTTGTGATTTAGAGCGATACCAAAACGAGGAAATAATTCTTTTCGTCCTAAAAGTCTCAACTCTGTTCTATCATTTAATATACAACGGATGTTGGTAAAAAATGGAGGAAATGGCTCAATCCGAATTAAAACACGCTTTTCAATACTTTTAATTGGAATTCCAGCAACTCCCGTTACCTTGCTTTTGGAAGTTGGATTATCAAGATCAATCCCCAATTCTTCTGCTTCTTGAATGTGGATCAGCATTCCTGGAGCGCCTGTGTCTACGATAAAGTTTCTTTTTCGCCATTTTTTGTTTTTTCCTCTAATATGAACCGGTATTCTCGGGATTCCCAGATGGTCAAAACAGGTTCCATTATTTCCCATCACGGTCCCATCTTTGTTTAAGTCAAACATAGTCTTCTTTTTCTGGTGCGTACATGATAAATGGTTCTTCTTCTCCGGGATGTTCCTCCCTGACTTTCTTAAGCAAGGCTTGTTCGCTAGGCCCATGTCCTACCAACTCTCCACGCAGAAA
>JANQHV010000336.1 GCA_028282505.1 SAR324 cluster bacterium
AGCTGAATAAAAATCCTGAATTTTAACTGAAAACTGGGTAAAAATTACTAAAATAAGTTATGAAATTTTGAGCTTACTTCAAAAAAACAGAAAAAAGTGGATCAATAAACGAACACTCACTCTACATTAATTTTGTAAATATCTTTATGTAAATATCTTTATATCAATAACAAAAAATCCATATTGTACTTTTCTTTGAGTTGTTCAGTGTTTCTTGTAGGTGTAATTCTGTGTTGATTGACTTTTTGCAATTTCTTGTTCAAAATGTATTCAGTGGTGTTCTGATGAAGGTGGCTTGCCACCGAAATATAAATAGAATTATACTAACATAATTACTCTTTTCAATTAATGTTTATATTGTGTGTAAATGTGATGTTTTTATTCTTAAAGTTATACATACATACAGTTATATTGATTGCATTGCTTATCCTCTATAAGCGAGACTGACACAGATTAGCAGGTTATTAAGAATTTCAAAGTAATTAAGAAAACAGCAAACTCCAGATGTCCACTATCCACAATAATTACAAAGTAAATATTTCTTCCTATGTCTGCAGGCAGAATCTAACTCATTTCTTTTGTTTAAAGAAGACATGTCTGGCTCGTGAATAATAAAGTACTTATCTTCTAAACATAAATTGCATTTTTTGGATGTTGGGGTGTTTGCTTTCACCCTACTAATAATTCTCCACTTAATGTTGTATAGCACATTTTTATCCTTTAACTTCCAGATATATTCACTTAAAGTTGTTACATTTCTCTGTTGTTCATGTTTAAAACTGCTGATACGTCAATTATACCGTGTGTTAAAAGTATTTGAGGATAGTCCAATATAAGTTTCATCAGTCCCGGTTACAGTTGCTTGGTATATTACTCCACTTTTCAAACAATTTCCATTCAGGGGACATGTTTTGTAGTCTCTAAGGTGCATTTCTTATTTTTTTTCTTTTTTTGTCAATTGCTTCATTCTTTTTTAGTAGTGTTTTGTTGTGTGCTGGTATTATTGTTTTGACATTAGACATACAACAGTAGCTTAATTTCACAGTGTTTCTATTTAGTATTTTGTGCAGTTTGTTGTCTGGGGGAAACATTTGTCTATTTTGCTGAAGAATTTCTTTCCTATGTTAGTGTCAACATTATCACTGTAGGAGGGGGGATTAAACCAAGTGATGTTTTTTTTTCGGTTTTTTTTTGGTGTTTTGGTGTTCATCAGTTTTGTTGTTTTGGTACTGGAGCTGGTGGTCATATCCATTTTTTTCAAAGCTTTCTCGTAGGGGCCTGCTGCTTCGTCAAATATTTCCTTGGTGGATGAAACTTTAGATAATCTTTTATTTATGCTTTGGGGATTGCCTATCGTCGGGATTGCTTTGGGTTTGCTGTTTTTGTATGTAAAAAGCAAAAAATGGGTGAAAAAAGAGCAGGAATCTTTGCAGCAGGAATCCGAAAGCCCGTTGACCGCAGAAGAGCAGCGAATATTAGAAGCGGATATGAAGCGTTTTGAAAACAGTTGAAGTCCTCACTTGAGTCGAAACGCATAAAGATTATCAAAATTCACGGTTTCTTGTATGTGAGCGGATACTTCATGTTTTCGCAAGTAGTCGCTGTAAAGACGACCATCGGTTTGTTCATATTTCCGAATAAAATCAGGGTCAAAATTTTCTCTTTCATCAATCCCATACAACCGAGCTGTAGCGACTCTGGGAGAGAGTTCCAGTAAAATGTTCCAATCCATGATTTCTTGCAGTTGTGGAATAAAAACAGTCGTCCCCCAAACCACCAGAATCATCTCAGGGCTCAAAAAGAAGGGATAAACATTGGTTTCATAAGGCTCCATCAGGGTTGGTGATTCTTCAATGAAAACTCGTTTCCCTTTTGCAAAAGGGGTTAATACTTCCTCCATCATCCATTCTTGCAATTCAGGAGAACGCCAGTATCCCTCCGTATGAAATTCGATACCCAATAATTCGGTTAAATCAATGCCTTCCACCAAAAATTCGCTTTTTCCCAGTTCCTCTGTCAATAAATCGATAAAAAAGGCATGACCACATTCATCAGGTCCTCCAATGCCTACAATCAATGGTTGCTGTGGAGATTTTTTTTTAGCCTCTAAAATCATTTCGCTCAACTGCATGGCCGTGTGCTGACTGGGATCAAACAAGACGAGCAAATCCTGGATATATTGAAATTGAATGCCGTATCGGTTTGGGAACCCATGTGATGAATGGGCAAAATAGAGTTTCTGCCGAGATAAATGTTCCTGAATATTCAGGTTTTCGGTAATCCAGAAGCATTCTTTCGAAAACAAGGCGTTATTTTGAAAAATTTGTGAGGTATCGTCTGTTGCAATATCGAGAAACGTAATATTTGCCTGTCTTTGCCATTCTGGCAGGTATTCCAGATTTTCAGAAATCAGTGTGACTTCAAAATCTCGCTCTACCAGGATACTGATAATCCGTTGGAATGATTTCTCTTCGTCTTCCGTAGCAAATCTGGCCAGACTGTTGAGATCAAACACTGCATGGTTGACCTCATTCATGACCTGCAATAAATCGATGGTATCGTCTGTATCAGTCATAATTTGTTTTAGTATCGCTTCGTATCATTTCGTGAAATTGGTTATGTTCCTTATTTAAGGTAACTTCGTATGAGTTGTTAAAACAGGCATGTCCAAAATACCCCACAATTAGGATTATTTCCATCAATACTTCTACAATTTTAGAACACAGATCACCGAGGCATTAGACCGTGGAGATTAAATCGATTTTAAAATCACTTTTTCGAGGTCTTCCATTCATATCGACAGTCGGCCACCTGCCAAGGAATATCAAAAACTCAATAAACAAACAACAAAAGAACACGATGACGATCAAAATCAACATGTTGAATTTTGAGCAACTTAGTTGATGTCTCTCAGTTGAAATTAATGCAAAATACAAAATTATTAAATCCTTATCCTTTTAAATGCTGGTTGAACTGATCTGTGTCCAATAAAATCATCTGAACTATTGTTTCATCATTTTAAAAATAGAACAACATCGAACCGATCCATTCTTTTTGATGTTGACGGTGGTTCATTTCCATCCGGAACGCCAAATCCTTGTGGAAACTGTAATTTTGATGCAACGCCCACGAAAAAATGCCAATATCTTCTCCTGTAACGAAAGACACGTGATTGGCAAATGCGTGGATTTGCCAGTCTGGTCTTATCTCTGTAAAAACTCCAATAGTGACTCCTGGACCAACGCGATAGCCTTGCTCAAATACAGAACCTGCATTGAACTCCAATTCAGTAAATCCGTAAAACATCTCACTCCCTTTGAGTCGGGTTTGCAACATCCCACCCAATCCCGCATTGACTCTGAAGGCATGATCCTGGTTACAACCAGATTGACAAATAGGTTCCCACCCAATCCCAATTTTCCAAGAGGGTTGTTGAAACAGAGAACTGAGGGGAAACAAAGATATGATATTGAGCAGTTTTAACTCCTGAAGCCTCCATTGTGGCTGATCTTCCATTCTCACTTTTAAACTGCCTAACTCGATTTGGGCACCTGGAGTATAGCCTATTTCACGATCCAATAATCCATGATAGGCTCCTCGTATACCAACTTCACTGAACATATTCCCTTCAAATTGTCCTCCACCAAACTGGAGCCTTGCGCTATCATGGCCTTTCTCAGGAGTATCACTGATGGGTTTGATGGGAAGTTTTTCCTGAGCAGCATCCAATGTGCTGCGTTGCTTCAAAATATGTTGCTGTTTCTTTTTATAGAAGGAGCGTTTTGATGGTTTTTCTGCCATTTGGTAGCGCAAATAATCGTTTGCCAGTTCTAAAAGTGTTGCTTGTCGCTGAAGCGGTAATGTTTGAAACCCTGCTGAATCTACAATGGAAGGATCCTCCAAAAGCTTGTAAAGCCATTGTGTTTCTGAATGAGATAAACTTTCCAACTTTCGCCAGATGCGAGTGCTTTTTGCGGGTCGATAAACGACACCCCTCACCAATCCCGGCTGCTCAGCCAACAACCGGATAGTTTCTGCTGGAATCGTCCAATAACCGAATTGATCTCTCAAACGCAGGGTCGGATCGGCAATTTCTAATAAAGAAAGCAAGTGATAGGAACAGTTTTCTTTAAAAAAATAATAATCAAAATAGGTGTTGCCCAGTTCCCAAACATGCATGAGTATTTTTTCAATTTGGGCTTCAGAGAAATTCAATTCATATTCCCATAACTCTCGGTTTTCCATCTCACTGTACTCCTGTACTTTCATATAATAGGGCATGATTGAAAAATAGCCCTGGAATCCTCCTCCAAGACCCATTGCAGCGTAAGCAAAACTATTTTCTGTAGTAACATTGGCGGCATAATTGATGGCATAATTGAGCAATACCGTTTGCTCGGTGTGTGCTTTCTGGTCAATCCGCAAAAGAGTGTGTCCAAACATGGAGGAGGGATTGTTCATATAAGCAGAAGCAAAGATCAGTGTTACCGATTTGGGAACCAGCGAGCCAATGCCCCGTTTAAATCGTTCACATTGGCGTTTTGGCAGGAATTCAGACTGAAATTGCAACTGCTGGTCTAACCAGTGATAACGTGCGGGAAATGCACATTGAGCGACTTGTTGAGAGGTTCCGACCAGCTCACTTGTGAAAAATTGACGCAGTGTCGCTTCCAATTCTGCTTGAGGATTGGTGCGCCCTTGAGGATGCAGAAAAAATCCTGGACCATCCGCCTCACTGGTATACCCGCCTGTGAAATTAGGACGATAATGTAAAAGGAGGTGCCAGTATCGCTGATCTGCCAATTGTTTTTCTACTGCCTGATGAATCAAGGTCTTTAGGTAGGTTTGCTGCTTCCAAGATAAAACAGAAGGTACTTGAGCAACTACCGTATTGGTACAAAACAGAAAGTAGCAGATGAGGAAAGAATATCTCGCCATCGAGGCGTTAACATAAAATCGTATAAAAAGGACAATCATCCTCATGAGAGGCTGGATTGTGAGGCGAAACCGTCTCCTCCCCGTAATAAGGGGAGGCCGGGAGGGGTTCGGTAAGACTCTGATTTTATTAACTGTCCTATCTTAAGTGCTAGCTCTTAGAGATAAGAATTTGTAGCCAGTTCAAGATTCAGAGCTGTCAACATCTCTTGAGGTGTGGTCTCTGATGAGGAGAACAATGTGTTGTATTTGTCACGAGTCATTACAAAAAATTCAGCCTGATGCTCTGCCGGAATTTCCATCAAGTTGGCCAGAGAATGCAGATATTCCCCCTGCCCTTGAGCCATGTCTTCCTGTAAACTCTCGAAATTGACGGCAACGAAAACATTCACTTTTTCTTCGTTTTTTACAATTCCATCATTGGTACAACCAGACGTACCACTCGTGATACCAAATGTCTGATTGCCAAACGTTCCATTCAAAGTGGCTGCCACGACTTGTTGTACGATTTTTTTATTTCCCTTGATATCCTTGAAAATCATTTTTCCTAATCCACAACCAGGCCCCGTATCTTCGGCCAAACTATATGAAGCGGGAATCAAAACTACTGCTGCAATAACTAAAGCAAGTCTCCTGAACATAACTATCTCCATGCATGATTGAAAGAATCCTGCCGCCCCTGGATACCCAGACTGTGTCTATGGCCTTCCAACAGATACGACAGACATCACTACGACTTATTTGATGAAGTAAAAGCAGCGTATAGTATAGTGCCATTCAACAGTCAATCCAAATAATGTATTGTCAACAGAGGTACAACGTGGCAAATTATTTTTTTTTAGAAATTTACTAACATTAGCCGTCTAATTTGTATAGGACGCAGACACAATCAGGACTAAAAAGATGTTTTTCTATGTCTCTGCGTCTCTGTGGTAATTTCTTGAGTTCCGGTGATGCCGCCGGGTTAAAAAAATATATTTATTCAAACAAGGAGAGTTATGATTCATTCTAAAAAAATTGTTGTGATGTTCAGTCTCTTGACAACTTGCTTATTTTTCAGTGCGACGGGCTGGGCGGCCTCAAAAATAGAGATTGATGCTAAAGTCAAGGAAGCCATGTCTGAATTCTACAAAACCTCGTCTGCTGGAAAAGAATTAGCTGAAAAAGCTGCTGGCATGCTGGTATTTCCTGAGGTCGTCAAAGCAGGACTGGGGATTGGTGGCGAATTTGGCGAAGGGGCGTTATTGGTTGGAGGAAAAACAGCAGCCTATTATAACATTGCTTCAGCTTCCATCGGTTTTCAGTTTGGAGTGCAGCTCAAATCTCAGGTGATTCTATTCATGAACACCAAAGTGTTGTCTGATTTTCAAAATAGTGATGGTTGGGAAGCCGGGGTGGATGGAAGTGTAGCCCTTGCCGAATTTGGAGCAGGAACTCAACTGGATACCAACACAGCCAAAGAGCCCATCATTGGTTTCATTTTTTCTAACAAAGGCCTGATGTACAATCTCACCTTTGAAGGTTCCAAAATCACAAAAATTGAAAAATAAACAAACATCGCTCCTAACGCCCAAAGAGAAGTATCATGTCTGACTTCATTTAAAAGAGATCTCTTTTGGCGTTAGATTCCTAACTAAAAAACATATGCTTAAAATTATTCCTCAATCTTCATTGATTTCTGATAAGGTGTTGATTATATATAATATTTTTTAAATAAATATTTTATTTTTTTCTTTGGCACACAATCTGAAACAGGAGCACGGTGCAAACCTCCTGGAATGGTGCTTTTCCAGGATCAGTGAATAACCCTAGCCAAAGAGGAAGCATGAAATCAATAGGACTAAGGAGTTTATTGGTTATTGGAACCACGTCTTTATTGGCGATCGCTTGTGGTGAGGCTCCACAAGAGGAAGTCAAATCAAACACTAAGGAATCCCCCCCTTCTCTGATGACGACAGCCTCAAAAAATCAGACAACTCGCTCCATTGAACAAGCAGCATGTACTGCTGGTAATGTTCTTACTGATGGAATCGTGATCAAGCAAGAGCCCAATGAGTGCATTGTCATGGAGAAAACAGATCGAGCCTTATGCCGATCCACAGACAATCACGAACAATGTGTCACATGGTCCCAAGCAGCCAGTCTTTGTGAAGGAGGAACACAACCTGGTGAAGAGTGGTATTTACCCAGTTCAACGGAGTTGGAATTGATTTGGCAACACCGTGGCAATGGAACACCTGTGACAGATCAGGGAATTTGCGCAACTTCATCTGGTGCATGTAGCTGGAATTTTTCTACCAGTTTCCCTGTTACCTATTTTTCCAG
>JANQHV010000604.1 GCA_028282505.1 SAR324 cluster bacterium
GAAGCCCGGTGAAACAGAGATAGTCTCCTTTTTCAAGATACTTCAACCACTGCCAACCTGTGGGTGCTCCAGATCTTTCAATGAACTCATTTAACGGCAAACTCCAGTATCTTGGTAATTCTTCCAATGGTACTAAAGGCTCCAATATACCAAAAATATAAAGGCCAAAGGTGAGAAACAAGATCACCAATCCTACATTACAGATTCTTTTTAACAATATGGCGTAGACCTGTTGACTTTCCAAATTTTCATAATCTTGTTTCATAGGTGCCTCGTTAAACTCCGAATCCTTTCAATAAAGAACGGATACCCGCCAATAACAAGACGGCAATGACCATTTTTCGAATCAGAGACGGTTTAACTTTAGGTAGCAAACGACTGCCAATAGTAGCGCCAATCATGGTTCCTGTCATAGAAGGGATGATGATCATTGGTAAAATGGCTCCTTTGTTGAAATAAATCCAGGCTGCCGTTGTGTCGGTGATGGAAAGAGAAAAACTGCTGGTGGCCACAGCCACTTTTAAAGGAGCTCCCATCACCAGATTCAAAACAGGAACATTGGCCCAACCCGCGCCTAATCCAAACATACCCGCCAGAAAACCTACTACACTAAAAGCAGCCAACCCTCTCATGGTCTTGTGTACCGTCCATGATATGTTTTGGTTATTAGTCGGTTCAAAGTAGGTACCATTCAATTGCAATGTTTGTGTGAGCGCATTGCCTGGTTTGACTTCAGGATATTCTGTGCTTTTTGAAAAAGCCATGATCACGACAATTCCAAGAATCAAAACACCCAGGCTGCTCTGAATGTAGAGAGGATTCAAACTGGAAAGCCATAAGCCACTGAAAGCACCAATAATCGAAAAGCTGGATGCCACTAAAGCACAGGGAAGTGCTAATTTGAGACTGGCAAGATTTTGTTGCAATAAATTGGGAGCAGCCGCCAATGAGCTGCCTAACGCAATCATCAACCCAGCTCCTCTGACAAAATCAATATGGAACGGAAAAAAGCTGCTCACTATTGGGACAAACAGCACTCCCCCTCCAATGCCTGCCATCACTCCGAAAATTCCTAGTACAAAGGTTAATCCGAACAGGAGAATGGGCCAAATCCACCAAGCCCAATCAGGCCCTGTTACCTCAGCAGCAAAGACAAGTTTGGGAAGAAGAGCGAATAGAACTATGAAAATAGGAAAATAGCTAATTTTCAAAATTTGTTGATACGCTTTAAGGTGATTTCCAAGAATGAATTTACCCGGATTGTGCCGAATTTTTTGAGAGTTTCAAGCGGTCCGTCGATACGGCATCGCCAAGGTCGTATTTATACCCCAAGAGCTCTTGTTTCAGCGTTTTGAAGCTCAAAATGAAAATCCGCAAGCATTGCTTCCGTGATGTCTAATTTTTCATCAACAATACCTTCAATTGTCTCAATGACGGATATCGCGTCTACTTTGTACCGCTTCATTAAGTATAGTTTAGAACCACCATGCATGTATTCGTCTTGAATACCTATTTTATATAATTTTTTACCAATACCCAATTCAGCCATTTTGTCTGCTACAATTGAACCCAATCCACCAATGACCGAATGATTTTCCAGGGTGACCACACCATATTTGGAATCTGAAATGACCTCCATGATTTTCATATCATTGAAAGGTTTCATACAGGTAACGTGCATGTGTTGAATAGATAACCCTTTTTTCTGCAATGCATCCACAGCACGCATCGCTTCTTCAGTACAAACACCGGAAGATACGATAACAATGTCCTTTCCTTGATTCAATACTCTCGATTCATCCAGTTTCATGGGGCTGTCAAAAAGCCTGGGAACTTCTCCCCGAAGTATACGCGCATAGACAGGACCATTTATTTCTTCTGTCAAGGGGAAGAAGGATTCGACATCAGCAACATCTCCGCATTCAATCACCGTCATGTTGGGGACGGTTCTCATGATGGCAATATCATCAATTGCCTGATGGGTTGCTCCTGCCGGTGAAGTCACACCGGGAACAGAACCGATCAAGCGGACTTTTGCATTTGGATGGGCGATTGACATGGATATCTGATCAAACGACCGTCTATAAATAAAAACAGCAAAGGTGTGAACAAAAGGGATGAATCCTTCACTGGCCAAACCTCCCGCAAAACTATGCATGTTTTGTTCAGCAATACCCATTGAATAAAATCGGTCAGGGTAGGTTTTCTCAAATATTCTCAGTTCACACCCTCCTGTCAAATCGGCAGAAAGTGCGACTACTTCTGGCTTGTCTTTCGCCCATTCACAAAAATTTCTATCATATACTGTTATTTCCCGTTGCATGGTTTTCTCCTGAGTCAAAGTTGAATTTATAATTGCGCATAACATTCTTTGTATTTTGGTATTTCATCATCTTGAAGTCTTATAAAATGGAGCGTAGGAGCCTTTTCTTCCAACACTTCCATGCCTTGACAAGGATTGGTACGTGCCAGGATCACCATAGGCCGGCCATCGGGTTTTTGATTAGCAATTGCAGCTAAAGCATCACAATTGTGGCCATCTACCACATATGTTCTGGCACCAAAAGCCTCAAATCTGCCTTCCATGGGAGGAGTATCCATGACATCGGAAACTTTTCCATCACATTGTTGCCCATTTTGATCAACGATCACGATCATATTATCGAGTTTATAAAAAACCATCGCTTGAACCGCTTCCCACGTTTGACCCAATTGGAGCTCACCATCACCTAAAAACACAACATTTCTTCCCGTTTCTCCTTTTAGCTTCCTACCCAAGGCGACTCCTGCCGCTTGACTAATGGCCTGTCCTAATGATCCACCATTGATATCCATACCGGGTGAATGGGATTCTCCGATATGCTCGATCACATAACCATCTTTTCCATACAGATCAAATCCTACTGGGACCATCCTGCCAACTTCAGCTAAAGTTGCATAGAGAACGATAGAATATTGAGACGGAGAAAGATAAAACCGATCATATTCAGGACCCTTGATTCCATTATAATCATCTCCCGTGAAGCTGTCTTTGTTAGTCGCACTGGGAGCCCCTGCAAATTTCTTGGGCATCAGTGGCTCTTCGAGATCTGTAATATTCATAATTCTTGTATAAAGGGCTGCCATTATTTCGGCAGAAGAGCAGGATTGACTTAAATTTCCCCCTTTGTTGTTAATAACATAATTGAGTACCCGCTTTCTGATTTTATTGGCTACCTGATAAGGGTCTAAATTTTTTTTGGAAATACTCATAATTAACCTCCTGATAATCATTGTTATTCATCATACGCTAAATCATTTGTTTCAGGAATACAGCGCAAACTTCCTCCACCATCGACATAAATCATCTGTCCAATAATGCCCGTTGATTCATCAGAAGCAAGAAAACAGACAGCATCGGCCATTTCACTGGGTTCCATGAATCGTTTAACTGGTACCATCGGAATGATCTGATCTTCTTCAATCACTCCCATTTTCAGTCCGTCTTTTACCATGTCAGTTGCAGACCACCCGGGCGCAACTCCATTGACTCGGACACCATATCTTGCCCACTCATTTCCAAGTGAGCCTGCCAGTGCATTCACTGCCGCTTTAGTGATGTTATAAGGGGATCTTCTAGAAGTGTATCGAATCGATGTACCGGAAGATATACAAATGATGGAGCCTTTACCCTTTGCCAGCATAATTTTTCCGGCTGCTTGCGCTGCAAAAAACTGGGCCTTGATATTCACATCATTGATCGCATCCCAGTCCTCTTCTGTAAAATTTAAAGCCGCACTCCTGATTTGAATACCAGCACAATTGACTAAAATATCAACGGTTCCATACTTTTGTACCGTATAGTCGACAAGCGCGTAAATTTCTTTTACCTCTCTTAGGTTGACCGTAAAAGCAGTCGTCTCATAACCCGCATCATTAAACTCCTGACAAGTTTGCTCAGCAATATCTCCAAGAATATCTGCAACCACCACCTTTACTTCCTCTGAAGCCAGTCTTTTCACAATAGCCTTGCCAATACCCCTGGCACCACCTGTTACGATCGCAACCTTACCTTTCAATCCTCTCATTGTTGTTCATCTCCTGTTGTTATTGCCAATTTGATTTATGCCTCCAAAGCTTTGGATTTCTTTTTTGCGAACAGTAAAATCCATAGTTATTTCTTTAATTCAAAAATTTACTGGTAAATCATCCAAATGTAATTTTCTTATTTTTATTATGTAAAATTTACATTGTCAAGTAAATTATTTTTATTTTTAATGTAAATTTTACATAAAATTGTAAATTCCTTTTAACATGTTGAATCTACAACACAAATTTTTATCGATTGTCCCGAATAGAACTCGTGTTACATGTATATTTTTTGCAAATGTAGCTGCTTTTCATTCGCTGAAAGCGAAATTTAATCATAGTTATAGGAAAGATGTCAGGAAGCAAAGAGATAGCATCAAAAATAAGGAGGGACATTTGCCCTCCTCATGCAAAGGCAGGTGTGTGATTTTGATTCATGTTTTTTTGGAAACTTTTTTGTCATAATTTTGCGTCGATTCACGTAAAATCATGGGCACATCAAAACATTTATGGATTACTTTCGCCTCCTTTGTCCTTATATTTTGAGCGATGACTTCCACTGCTCCATAACCTATCTCATAACATGGCACACGAACCGTGGTTAATGGTGGATTGCTATATTCAGCATAGGGAATGTCATCTACGCCGACAATAGAGACATCATCTGGAATGTTTAAGCCCATCTCACGTGCTGTTTTCATCGCACCTAATGCAAACACATCAGCTGCCGCCAATACAGCCGTAGGAGGATTCGGTAAAGACATTATTTGCTTCATACCAATTTTTCCCTCTTCCATGGACGGATTGGCTTCATAAACCAACTGTGGGTCATAGACGATACTTTGTTCTTCAAGAGCAGTCCGGTATCCGTTAAGCCTTCGGTGGGGTCGATGGCTTTTGGAAAAGGGTCCACACAGCAGGCCGATACGTTGATGCCCTAAAGCAATCAAATGATTGGCAAGCTCATGGACTGCTTTGAAATTATCAAACCCCACATAACTGATTTCAGCATCGGACGAGTTTTCCCAGATAACACAGACAGGAACTCCTGAACGAACGATTTCTCGTATCAAGGATTCATTTGAGAGAGAAAAACCGGTCAGAATCAAACCTGCCACACGATTTTTCTGAAAATTCTCAAGTAGACTTCGCTCAATCTGATTATCATAATTTGTAGAACCTACGGACAGAGCAAAACCCATTTCCTGACTTGCCTTCTGGATACCAAAAATTGTATCAGCAAATCCAAAACAAATGGTTGACGGTATAATAATTCCGATAACAGGTAGTGTTCCTCCGGGTACTGGGGTAACCATCGAATACTTATATTGTGTTTTCCGTATAGCTCCCTCTATTCGTTCCATCGTGTCAGAACTAACCAAATCTGGACTTCTCAACGCACGGGAAACAGTGGCTATCGATACATCCGCTTCTTTTGCAACATCGTGCATAGTAGCTTTTGCCAATTTTTAACTCCTTTTCTTTTTTTATTATTTTCGATTCTTCTGATTAAGAGCTTGTTTGCAAAACTTGGTTCTGTTGCAAAGCCATCTCATTGGTGTCTGTTTTGAAAAAATTTTCGTTAAATGGACCTGTTATTGGACTTAAATTTTCTCAAAAGCCCACTCAACGAGATCGTTTTTTCGCCACGAACCATCTTTTCCAAACAGGCTCTAATAGTTCTGGTAGTTTTTCATTTGACTCCGAACAAAGGTCACAATCCTATAGATTTTAGTAGCTTGAGAAGATACTTCTTTGTAGTCGGAGTGGTAATAGAAATTGATATTTTCAGTAATTGACGAGGACTATTTAGGATCGTTATTTTGTGACTTCAAAACAAGTGAACAAAGGCAACACCGGTAAAGCAGTGTGATCTACATAAAGTACTTCTTCATTTAAGTAATCTCCTGATTGGTTCCTTAAAATGAAAATTTCGACATAGTTATGTAAATTTTACAAATAATTATTATACAATTTAAAATGTTGTCAAGTTATTTATCTAATGCACAATAGAATCAAGGGACATAATACAATTAATATTTTTTAAGATATTAATTGTATTATGTCCCTTGATTTTAACTGGACTTAAACACATAGTATGATTGACTCCTGGCGATACTATGGTATTCCAGAAAAGTTCTTTCAAATGGATTATGGAATTGGGGCACCAGCGATTTTGTGTCAGGTGCCACAGAATGTTTGGTAATACTTATCACCATCAAGCGGTAGATCCTGGTACTGGGAAGTTTCTTCAATCTCTTGATAGGGAGAGCGCAAAACTTTCAGAAAGTTTTCAGCCTTTGTCACATCACGGGTTGTTTCACATTGTTCAATGACGGCTTCCATATGATGATTTCTTGGAATCACCACGGGGTTGTTGTGTTTCATGATTTGATAAATCTCCTCTATAGAGACATCTTGCTGATTTAAACGCAAACGCCACAGATCATAATCTTCCCCAAAAGCTTCTTTAATCTGGTCAGAAATCGCTTCGGAGTTCAGAGATTTTGTCAAACGATCAAATGTAATGGTATAATCCATTTCTCCAAGTTCCAGGCAGTTCAAAAAAGAGAACAGGAGCTTTTCATCTTCTGGTTGTACAGCAATCAACCCCAATTTTCTTCCCAGCATTTGCAGGTAAGCCTGTTTGAACCGATTTCCAAATTCCACAATCAGGGGCTGGACCTGTTCAATAGCTCGTTCACTATCCGTATCGATCAGGGGCAACAGGCATTCTGAAAATCTTGCCATATTCCATTGCATGATGGTTGGCTGATTGGCAAACGCATAGCGTCCCATCCGATCAATCGAACTGTAAACGGTGCCTGGATTATAAACTCCCATCATGGCGCAAGGACCATAGTCGATGGTCTCACCTGCAACAGAAGTATTATCTGTATTCATCACACCATGAATGAAACCAACTCGCATCCATTCAACGACCAGTCGAATTTGTTTTTCAATCACTGTATCAATCAACTTGATGTATCGCTGTGGACTTTCTGCCTCCAGTTCAGGATAATGACGCTCAATGACATAGTCACAAAGATTCTTCAAGGATTCAAAGTCACCACGAGCCGCAAAGTATTGAAACGTACCAACCCGGATGTGACTGGAAGCCACCCTGGTCACAACGGCTCCCGGTAATACCGTCTCTCTGAAAACGGGTTCCCCTGTTGTCACCACTGCCAAACTACGAGTGGTGGGAATGCCTAAAGCATCCATCGCTTCACTCATGATGAACTCTCGAACAGCAGGCCCAATAGCACACCGGCCATCTCCCCCTCTAGAAAAGAAAGTAGGTCCTGAGCCTTTGAGCTGGATATCCCATCCCTTACCATATTGATCCAAAACTTCTCCCAGCAGATGTGCTCGACCATCCCCCAACTGTGGTACAAAATTTCCAAACTGATGTCCCGCATATGCCGTTGCAATCGGTTCCGAGCCTGATAAAATTCGATTGCCTGAGAATATTTCCGCTAAGGTAATTGGATCTTGCTGGTAATCATTCGATACCAAAAGCTGTTCTGCTAATTGAGAGTTCCACAAAAAGAGCTGGGGCGCCTGAACTGCCGTAGGCTGCTCTTTCTTGTAAAACGAACTTCCTAAACCTAAGTAAGAATTTGAAAAATTCATATGCCTCTCTCTAAGTACTGCTAATCAGAAATAAGTGTTCAAATTCTTATTGTGACAGTCTTACTCTTAATCCTAATCTTACTCTTAATCTCTGGAAATTGAGGGATTAAGAATAAGAAAAAGATTAAGATTAAGAATTTGTACACTTTATTGTGAATACCTGTAATAAGTTTCAACTAATGTAAGTCCAAAAACATCAGTTTATAAATCCTTGAAATCCGCTCAGTCAGCGTCCAATAAAACACATAATAATAAATAGCACCAATTTGGTACTATTTAAAGTCAAACATCAGGGGTAAGCACAATAAATGGGCAAAAACCTCATGTGAAGGTAGTCAAAAATTATTTCCAGGAAAGGTCAAATCGAAGGGGGGCTATAAAAAAATTCAAAAAAATATGAACTTTGTTTTTTGAAATGTTACTTACAAAGTAAGCACTCCTTAAGTTGGATTAAGATCTGCTTTCTCCTCCAAGTATGGTACCCGGACGGATCTCCACCGGGTACCATGCGAACACTCCTTTATGAAAAAATTTCTTTTTTCTCTCTTTCATGTCCCAATTGTTCTTTGAGCATATGAAGCTCTTCCATAAAATCTTTACCATTGCTGGAAATCGAGTCCGTGCTGTTTTGATGTTCAGCAATCTTACTCCTCAATAGTTCGATATTTTTCTCAGAAATAAAAACTTTTGCGCCCACTTTTTTCATGGGGATTTCATATTTCTCAATATTGAAGTGAAGTGCCTGTTGCGTGACTCCTAATTTTTCACTGGCATATTTCATACTGTAATTATTCATTTCCGGCTCCATGTTTGGAATGTAAAGTTCGCTTTTAGGAAATTTTTATGATTTCTCTGAATTTTAAAATGACAATACTTCGTACAATTCAAGAAGACACTGATAAAATCAGGGTCAAAGAAGATTTTTTGAGTTCATTGATGGTTTTGATATCACCGGTAAACTCCATACATGTCTTTTAAATTTTGAAAACCAAGCGGGCCGAGCAGGCTCCAAAAATTGTCTGAAGTATTAAAATAAGTGAAAGTACTGCTTTACATTCAAGTGTCATGCAAAATACGATTTTTGAGGCATATAAATTGAGAAGTAACTTGTTGGAAAAGCCTGACAAAGAGACCTGCTCTGGGCTTGGGCAAAATAAAAAATGAAAAACCAACGAAGATATTTGTAAGAAATCTAGCAGAAAAAAGGCAACCTGGTATCAAGTATCTTGGCAAACTGCCGATACAATATATAAAAAATATTGTTCATTTTGTATCGGAAAGCCATCATGGTCATTCATTCAACAACAGGATCTGGATTCATCAATACGAACCTGCAAAGGCGAGATTCATTATTCAAACAAACCAAAAAACAGGATGTACTTGAGAGCCAAAAAGAGGTAAGTTTTGAAGATATCCTGCGACGCGAAATGCTAAATTAGGAAGGCGACAAAAATAACTTACACGAATTTACGCAGGATTTTTTTCGATTTTTAAGGCGATGCGTCAACGCAGGAAATCGGAATAAAAGACAAGTAAATGTGTAAGTTATTTTTGGAACATTCCTTAAACTATAGAAAACCATGATGGATTCCAAGAGACTGCGTTTCTCCATCGACCGTGGAGGAACGTTTACCGATGTCTATGCCCAGGTTCCGGGACAACCTGGATTTCGAGTTGTCAAGTTACTCTCCGAAAATCCCAAAAATTATGCTGATGCCCCAAGGGAAGGAATTCGACGTATTCTGGAAGAGGTGACAGGCACTCAAATATCACCAAATCATTTTGATGCGGGTATGATCGAATGGATCCGCATGGGCACCACCGTAGCAACCAATGCCTTGCTGGAACGCAAAGGAGCCCGCTGTGCCTTAGCAGTCAGTCAGGGGTTTCGTGATATCCTGCAAATTGGCAACCAGGATCGTCCACGTATTTTTGATCTGGAAATTCACAAACCAGAACTATTGTACGAAGAAGTCATTGAGGTGGATGAACGAATACGCATTTTGCGTAAAGACGAAGCGATGCCTCATGGAAAAAAGGTGGTAGACGGCATTACTGGGGATAGGTTGGTGGTCTTAGGGACTCCAGATCTTACGACTCTGGAAGCTCAACTTCAGACTATACGAGATAAGGGAATTGACAGTCTGGCTGTGGTCTTTATGCACGCTTATGCCTGGCCCGAACATGAACGGCTTGTTGGTAAACTGGCAACTCAACTGGGCTTTACTCAAATTTCTTTGTCTTCTCAGGTGATGCCTATGGTCAAGTTGGTGGCCAGAGGAGATACCACCATGGTCGATGCTTACCTGAATCCTCATATCCAAAATTATCTCAAAAACTTTCGAGAAGGATTTTCTGACAACCTTCAGGCAACCAGCTTGCTGTTCATGCAGTCTGATGGCGGATTGACCAATGCGGATCATTTTACCGGGAGCCGTGCCATTTTATCAGGACCTGCAGGTGGTGTGGCAGGCTATGCCATGACGACCTTCAACCAGCAAACCCAACAACCCGTGATTGGGTTTGATATGGGAGGAACCTCTACAGATGTTTCTCGCTATGGTGGAGATTATGAATTGGTTCTGGAAGCCGAAACGGCAGGAGTGCGGATTCAGGCTCCCCAACTCCATATCAAAACGGTGGCTGCTGGTGGTGGGTCGCGTCTGTTCTTTGAGAACGGAATGTTCCTGGTTGGTCCAGAGTCGGCAGGTGCTCACCCTGGTCCTGTGTGTTACCGTAAAAACGGTTTTCTTGCTGTGACAGATGCCAATCTGATACTGGGCCGATTGCAATCCGATTACTTTCCTAAAATTTTTGGTGCAACGGAAGACCAGCCACTGGATTTTGAAGCGGCTCGCCAAACATTGAGGCAATTAACCCATGAAATCAATAACTATTATGAGCAAAAAGGGAAAGCTTCTATGTCTGTGGAAGAAGTGGCTCTTGGTTTCATTCAAATCGCCAATGAAGCCATGGTACGGCCCATTCGGGAAATTTCGGTCATGCGAGGCTTTGACATCAAAGAACATATCCTGGCTACTTTTGGTGGAGCAGGGCCTCAACATGCCTGTGCGATTGCTCGATCTCTGGGGATATCCAAAATTTTCATTCATCGTTTTGCTGGTATTCTCTCAGCCTATGGAATGGGACTGGCGGATGTGGTGGTGGAAAAGCAGAAGCCCTCTTCCATGATTTATCAACCAGAAAACTTTACAGTTATCCAGGAAGAGTTGGCGATACTCAAGCAGGAAGCTGAGCAAGAATTGCTGGCTCAGGGATTTTTTGATGAGGCAATCGAAAGTACCTGCTATTTGAATTTGCGTTACCAGGGCACAGATACGGCTATGATGATTCCAGAGCCTGATGATGGAGATTTTGCCAAAGCTTTCAGCAGCACGTATTACCGAGAATTTGGGTTTGACTTGCAGCAACGCAGCATTCTCCTCGATGATTTACGAGTCCGGGCACTTGGAAAAACGACCATAGAAAAATCGGTTCCCATTGCAACAGCAGACAGTCCACCAACAGCAATCGACTGTGTTTCCTGTTATTTTGAAGGTGGTTGGCAAGAAACATCCGTCTATGATTTGGACAATCTGAAAGGAGGTCATGTCATCCCGGGTCCAGCCATCATTATCCATGATACTTCTACCATTCTGGTGGAACCGGATTGTCAAGCAACAATCACACAATATGGGGATGTAGAAATCGAGGTTTCTGCCAAAGATTACAAGCGACTGGGCATCCAAGTAGATCCTGTGCAGCTTTCCATCTTCAGTAACCTGTTCATGTCCATTGCAGAACAGATGGGCCGTATGCTGCAAAAAACTTCGATTTCCACCAACATCAAAGAGCGCCTTGATTTTTCCTGTGCTTTGTTTGGCCCAGATGGAGAACTGGTGGCCAACGCTCCTCACCTTCCTGTCCACCTGGGGGCCATGAGTGATGCGGTGAAAGAACAAATCCGACGTCAAGGGGCAACTTTGAAATCGGGAGATGTGCTAGTTTCCAACCATCCTGCAGCAGGAGGAAGCCATTTGCCGGATATCACGGTGATTACTCCCGTTTTCCAAAGAGACCAAATCATTTTCTGGATTGCAGCACGAGGACACCATGCCGATATTGGTGGAATTTCTCCTGGCTCGATGCCACCTGGATCACGAGTATTGCAAGAAGAAGGGGCTTGCATCACTTCTTTCAAACTGGTGGAAAACGGTGTTTTCATGGAAGAAGGAATGACAGAATTGTTGATGGCACCTGGCCAATTAGAACCAAATCCAGGCAGGCCTCCCAGTAGTGGTACTCGTCTCCTGTCAGACAACATTTCTGATTTAAAAGCACAAATTGCAGCCAATCAAAAAGGCATTGAGCTCGTCTTGGAGATGGTGGAACACTATGGGCTGGAAGTGGTACAAGCCTACATGAAATATGTACAGGAAGCTGCAGAAGATGCGGTGCGCACCCGCCTCCGGGAATTATCGAAAAACAAAGGTCTGGAAGAAGGTGATTCAGTGCAAGCCATCGATCACCTGGATGACGGCAGCCCAATTGCGTTAAAGCTCACCATTGACCGCCAAAATGGCAGTGCGATCTTTGATTTTTCAGGAACCGGGCCAGAAATCTGGGGAAACTGCAATACTCCCAAGGCTGTTGTCAAATCAGCAGTTCTTTACAGTTTACGCTGCTTGATTGAAAAAGATCTTCCCCTCAATCATGGATGCCTGCTTCCTATTACCATTCATATCCCCCAAGGCTCCCTATTGGATCCTTCTCCTGATGCCGCAGTGGTGGGAGGCAATGTGCTCACCTCTCAACGAGTCGTTGATGTTGTACTCAAAGCCTTTGGGGTGGTTGCCGCCTCCCAGGGCTGCATGAATAATTTTACATTTGGTAATGAGCGTTTTGGGTACTATGAAACAATCGGAGGAGGAGCGGGGGCCGGACCAAATTGGCATGGACAGTCAGGAGTACACACTCATATGACCAATACCCGCATCACCGACCCAGAAATCCTGGAGCGGAGATATCCCGTTTTGCTCCGGGAGTTTTCCATCCGTGCCGGATCTGGAGGAACTGGCATCTACCGGGGTGGAGATGGATTGATTCGAGAAATAGAATTCCTGGAGCCTCTGAATGTAGCCATTCTGTCTGAGCGTCGAGTGTATGCCCCCTACGGTTTGGAAGGTGGCTCTCCTGGAAAACGAGGACAGAATATTTTCATCCATAAAGATGGACGTCAGGTGAATCTGGGAGCAAAGAATGAAATCATAGCCAAGGCTGGAGACCGCTTGCGTATCCAGACCCCAGGCGGTGGAGGATTCGGGACTCCACTCAAACTATAGTGTTTTAGAAAAGTACTTCCTTGAACACTATATCATGAAGAACAACTCAGAAGCACTTCCTGGGTTAACGATTGGTTGGGAACTGTTTCTTTAAAGCTGGCCAAAGCCTCCACCTCTGTTTCATAAATAGGAACCAAATGATTTTTGAAAATCCAACGAATCTCTTCATTGATTTGACAAAGCGTGACTCTGGTTTGTTGTTGTTGTCCTCTTTTATAAAAAGAACAAAGAAAGCCTAATCCTGTGGTGTCTACATAGTCCACCTTGTTCAGATTGATGATGAACCCCTCATAGTCGATGTTGGTTAATAAAAGGAAGAAAGGTCCTATTTCTGAAGTGTGGCCAAATGTGATTTCACCTTCAATTTCTATGATGCAAATGTTGTTTTCTTCTCGGTGTCTGAGTTTCATTGGCAAAATACATGAAAGTTGTTAAGAACCTGTTTGAAAAACCTGATTCTGCTGCAAAACCGCCTCATTGGCGTCTGTTTCGAGAAAATTTCCGTTAAATAGTTCACTATTCGCCTTAAGTTTTCTCAAAAATCCGCTCAACGAGGTCGATTTTTCGCGACGAACCATCTTTTCCAAACAGGTTCTAAATTCGTCTTTTTAGAAAAAATAAATATTTTCTTTTTTCTGCAAAAACCTAGCCAATGATTAAAATTATAATAATTACAATTACTTAGATGTGAATTGAAGAAGAAATGAAGTGAATAAAAGGAATAATGTTAGAAAATGTTACAAATTAGAATAGAGAAGTTATCGAAGTGTTAGAAAATGATATAAAATGGTGTATAGTCTTAAAGGATGGTGGAATTTGATATATTTTTTGGAACCTGTTTTTCCCGCAATCTTGGTGCCGAAAGAGAAGGGACTAGACAGGACTTCGTAACTTTTGCACAATTTCCAGGTAGTAAGAATCCTCTGGGCAGAGATAACCATAACGGACTAAAAAGTCAATCATCACTAAATTACAATTTGTTTTGATTTGCTGAGTGGTGGCAGTCGTTTCCATCACTTTCTCAATAGGCCATAAATAGAATTCATCCACTTCCCCATCAGAATTTTCTGGCACAAAGTGTTCAGGCAATTGTAAATCATAAATAAAGATAATATCCCGTTTCAGCCGCTGCTCATCATCCATACAAAAACTGATGGTTCCAACTGGCCGGGCCTGCTGTCCCAACTCAGGAGGAATATTTGCTTCTTCCTGACACTCTTTGATCAGAATTTCCTGGGCTTCCATTCCGGCAGAGAGTCCCCCGGCGACAATATGATCTAAACAACCTGGATAAGTGGGTTTTTGAGCAGATCGGCGTGCAATCCACATGTGGAGCACACCATCTCGGGTTGTCAATCCATTGACATGAACCCCATAATTGAGGATGCCAAAGAGGGAGGCGACACTCCGTTCAATCAGCATGAGGGGAGGTGTGTCAAACGAACGAGACACCCGGTATTTTTCATCACGCCAACCCGTAATGAGACCATCTTTTCGCCATTGCTGGAGTACTTCCTCCACCGCCTCTGTTCGGCTTTCGACAGTATCCAAGCGAGGATGCAGAGTGACGTACTCTGGGAAAACCTGAAATACGTTGGCATGGTGTCCCAACAAAGGGACTCGACTTTGATGAATATTTCCAACCACCACATCGTCAATCGTGAAGTAGAGGAATTGAGAAGGATCAAAGGTATTGCAGCGAACAAGCCAGTTCAGCAGACCTGTTGTGTTTTTAGATTTTGAAGTGTTTGGATGCATGGGGGATTTTTGTGCCATAACCAATTGCCTTATTCTGGAATATTCATCTTTATATGACCTTTATTGGATGGTCGCTTCAATCAGGTTACAGGTTGTTTCAATTGCATCATCCTCTGTCAATTGTGCTTTGATCTTTTGACAACACTCTCGAATGGATGAGGAGTTCAACAATTTTTCGAGCTTTTCCGCAATAACGGCAGTTTTATAATGTTTCCTGGCAATTTGATCACCCACGCCCAGTGCTTGTATTCGGTTAGCATTGTCAAAGTGGTCGTAAACGATGGGCATGGCCAACTGAGGCATACCCATTCGCAACCCATGAGCACAAGTACCAATGCCTCCATGATAAATCATTCCATCTGCATGAGGCAGTAGCAGGTTCAGAGGCAGGTAATCATAATGCTGAATGTTGCCAGGCAAAAAAAACGGAATCTGCTTTGGATACAAGGAAAGAAATATTGCCCGTTTGCTAATCAATTGGCAAGCATCAATCGATTCTTGAAAAAAATTTCTTCCTTGTGCCATTGCGGTTCCCGGAGTAAAGACAAGAGGAGGTCCTCCGTTAGCAGCAAGAAACCTTTCCAGCCTGTCGTCCATCTTTCCAGTGACAGATTGATCGATTCCTGGAAAGTTCGTCAAATGAACGTGATCGGGCCACGCCTCCCCATTTGCAAACCAATCAGGGAATAATCCAATAATTTTTTCTGGGGAGCACCGCCATGAAGTGATATTGGTCATTAACGGTCCAAGACCAATATCTTGTCGCATCCTATCCAGTGGGGCATAGCGGTCATTATCCAACCGGACATGCTGACCTCCTTCGTTCAGATGCCACGGGGCTTGCAGAATGGTAACCAAAGACACACCAAATTTTTCCTGTGCCAACCTGGCACCAAAAGCCCAAGGTGGAGCAACGACAAACATGGCTTCACCAACAAGGTTCATTTGGATAAATCGATAAACAGGACGAATGGCAGGAAAATAGAAATGTGTTTCTACAATTTGCAATCTTTTTTGAGGATGGAACAGGTCGGGATGATCCAGTGCTTCTTTTGCCGTTTCCAGATTCAGAATAGGATAAAACTCCAGACCTGCACGGCGAATCAGTTGCTCATCCCAACTATGACTCAAGACAGTGACATGGTGTCCTCGTTGATGCAATGCTATACCAATGTTTAAAAAGGTCAGGACATCGCCCATACTGCCTAATCCAACCACGACTATCTTCATATCAATCCCTGATCTGGCCTGTCTCAAAATGTGACAGTGACTAACTTGCTTGAGACAAACGAAAATGACTCACTTTGGCTTTCATGTCTTCCATGAGGAGGAGGAAACTTTGCTCATTAGGGGCCTCCATGAGCTGGCATCGAAATGCTTTTGCATGAGAAAATCCTTGAATATACCCCCCCAAATATTTACGAAATTCTTTTAAAGCAATGTGTTCTGGTTTGATCTTTCTCAATAAGTGATAGTGCTCCATTGCCACAGAAATTCGTGTGAACAAGTTGGGCTCAGGATACTTTTGACGATCCTGAAAAACCCATGGATTGCCAATGGCTTTTCTACCAATCATGAAACCATCCAAATTTTTCATACGTTGACAACCATCATAATAATCCTCGACATCCCCATTGCCCAAAACAGGAATATTCAAATTATTCTTGAGTTCATAAATGGCATCCCAACTGGCTTGTCCTTTAAACCCTTGTTTATAAGTGCGCCCATGAATGGTCAACAACGAAACCCCTGCTGATTCCAAGCGACGGCAAAAAGAAATCAGGTTATCCGCATTACTCCACCCCAAACGTGTTTTTACCGAAACTTGTAAAGAACAAGCACTTCTGACTGCTTCGACAATACGACACGCTGTATCGACATCTTTCATCAATGCACTTCCATGTTGAGAATGAACAACTTTCTTGGCCGGGCATCCCATATTGATATCAATTCCCATCACACCACGATCTTCTATCATGCGGGCTGCTTCTGCGAATGATTTGGGATTGTTTCCAAAGATCTGCATGAAAAAAGGATGCTCAGAGGGATGATAATTCAAGCGTTGACGTACATATTCACTCCGAATCAATCCATCAACATTCGTAAATTCACTGAAGAGAATGACCTGTTTGCTAATCTTGCGGACTATTTGACGGAAAGCGGTATTGGTCACACCATCCATAGGTGCCAGACATACATAAGGTTGTTTGAGATCCGACCAGGCCATGAGACAATTTGGTTGTGTAATACTACTGGAGAAAGCACTTCGTGAAGTATGGTTTCTGTGATTGAACTTGCGGTTCACGCTAAATTACCGTACATGATAATACCTGTCCAGTCGATAATTGATGGCAACATCATCAAGAATAGTCATTTTGTTTATGCACGTATTTGTCTACTCATTCATCTTATTGTATTTGTTCCTGACCAACTCGATTCTGTGGGCCAGTGGCACTGAAAATTGGAAAGTGCCAGAAGGTTACGAGGTGAAAATCGATTCTTCTGGCTGGTCCTTACCGGTGGCCATTCAATTTGTTTCCAATCCTCAAAACGATCCAAAAGCTCCCCTTTATTATGTCTCAGAACTGCGAGGCCGCATCAAGGTAGTGACACAAGACCGTAGTGTTTTTACCTATGCAGACCAAATTGAAGATTTGCGCCCCAAGGAAGAAGTACCTGACTTGAAAGGAGAATTTGGTTTAACAGGCTTGTGTCTCGACGAAGAAGTGGGACATGTTTATGCCACCACCGTCTTTCGCAAGGGCGGGTTGCTTTTCAATAAAATCATGCGCTTTGACAGTGGTGATAACCAATTGGGATTGCAAGGAACCAAAAACTGGGAAATGATTGAACTCTTCAGTAAAGATCCCGCCAGCCATGCTCATCAAATTGGACACTGTTTCATTGGAGCAGACCGCAAATTGTATGTGGGAATTGGGGATGGACATCAACACTACAAAGCACAATTGTTGCAGCATACCAACGGCAAATTGCTGCGTATCAATCTCGATGGAAGCGCACCACCCGACAATCCGTTTTATGACAAAAATAATCCGGGCAGTATTCCCAGCTATATTTATGCTTATGGCTTTCGAAATCCTTTTGCTCTCTCAGAAGGCCCTGAAAATAAAATTTATATTGCAGAAAATGGTCCCAGTGTGGACCGTCTTGTCAAAGTGGTGGCAGGAAGAAATTACATGTGGAATGGCAAAGATTCCAGCATGTTGATCAATGGAATTGTGACGTGGTCTCCCGCATTTGGTCCGGCAACGATGGTTTTTTTAAAAGAGCACCCGTTGTTTCCGAAATGGCAGCAACGCCTGCTGGTAACAGCAACCGCACTGGCTCGGATGGATAGCCTCTGGATTGATGATATTCTGGGAGCAAAAGCACCTCCGGAAATTATCCTTCAATATACGGGCAAGCAGGAAACAGAAAAACAGTATTTGGTGCCGGTCGCCGTTGGGCCCGATGGCATCTATTTTTCAGGTTTTTTACCACAGGCTGATGGTGAAACCCATGTTATGAAAATTGTGCCCAGTTCCTCTGGCACAAAGACAAATGTGGCCGAACCCAAATTGAGTGGAGAAGCCTGGTATGCCCGCCTGGAATGTGCCGCTTGTCACAGTATCTCGGGCAAAGGCGGTAAGGTTGGTCCTGCTCTGGACAACCTGGTATTGCGCTTGGAAGACGAACTCAATTCCAGACAGTATGAACAACAACTGGATGAAGTGGATCAGCTCACCGAAGAGATTTTTGTCAAACATAAAGCCACACGTGAGAAACTGCGCCAATTGGAGGGGAAAGAGAAAATTGAATTCTGGATTCAACAACGGTTGAAAGAACCCAAATTCGACTATCCTGAATCTCAAATGCCAAACTTTCATCTGACAGATGAGCAAATTACAGAATTGACTAAATTTATGATGACCTTGTCTGCAGAAGATCGATATCGCGAAAAACCTGCTCTTGAAAAATGGGCAGATGACATGAAGTTCTACCTCACAACTCACCTGTCCGTTTGGCTGACTGTGATGCTTTGTCTGGGAATTGTAATTGGTGTGGGTGGAAAAGCCATTATCACGATTTTATGGAAGTTACTTTTTTCCAGAAAATCATAAGAGGAGATTCAGAACAGTATGCCCCCTTCAGAGCATCCCTCTAAGAAAAAGAAAAGTTTGATTCACTTTTCTAAAAACTTTCATTCGCCCCCCTATCAATCGAAAGTTCACCGAAAAACTTCAGAAACGGATGGTGCCCTGAGATCGACCTTGATTCTGTTTCTCCTGTTTGGAACTTTCATCATTCTCATTGCTTTCCTGGGGGAATATGGCATTTTAGCATACCAGCACTTGAAGGAAAAGGAACAAAAACTGGTTGAAGAGATTGACTCACTAAAAAACAAAGAACAGGCTCTATTGCAGGAAATTGACGCCTTGCAAAACAATCCTGATTATATTGAGTCACTGGCAAGAAAAGAATTGGGACTCGTTCGGAAAAATGAAGTGGTCTATTTTCTGCCTGCTACGACTAATACCATTGATCCATGAATGCCTGCTCTACCGTCACAAGTGAGTTTGACCGGCCACAATCCAGGAAGGAATACCTGGATGCTGGATCAACTTTTTAAATGTTGAGAAATATAATTAAATGGTCCTTTTGTGGAAATAATAGAACCTACATAAGGATCAGGCTTCCTGCCCCCCTGAAATTTTTCCATTTCCACGATGATGAATTCTTCCAACGTGTCATAATCTTTTCGAAATTTTACGACAGCAACCGGACCTTGATTTTTTCCATTGGCTAGATAAACAACGCCATCATATTGACTATCACAGCGATTGGCTTGCACCAAAGAGTATTTCTTGCCAGGGGTATATTTTTTCAAATAATCATATTTTCTTTGAATCCAGGCAACTTGAGATTCTGACAATTCACATTGACGGGTTGCTTCTTCCACTACAATTTTTTGATCATCTGCCGGATTTTTCTCCTTGATTACGGGCTCATTACCAGCTTGTTTCTCTTCCTGGTTATCAGGAATCTGGATTTCTAATTTTGGTACAATATGACGGGTTTGTTCAACGATTTGATGCAGTGGTTCTTCCAATTTTTCGAGATTCAGCACAGCCGCCATAACAGCAACCAGCATTAATACAGAAACAGCCAGTTTCCAACGTTTTTTAACCGTTTCCTTTTTTTCAAAATTGAAATGAGCTTGTGTTTCTGACAGCGTTTTCCAATGTTGATGATCCTGTTTCATGCGAGCATTCCTTTCCTTTTTTAAGAAAGGAGCCCTATTTTTTAACCAGAACTTCAACACGATTAAAAGGGCAATGCCTATTTGAGCAAAACTGGAGAAAAGCTGCTTTAACAGATCCTTATTCGCTTGAAGCAGAGTAATCAGGGATTGGCCAGCTTCCTGAAGTTCTTGGCTAAAATTCAGATCAGCATAATCCTTCATGCCGCTTTCAGAAGGAATCTCAACGGCTGCATCGACTTCTGCTGTGGTTTCGGGGACTTCGAAGACAGGATTTTCTGCAAAATCAGCTTCTGCAGAAAAGTCTAAATGATCTTGGGTTTCTTGTTCGGGGGAAGCGAGCCCTTCCTCCATCATGTTTTCCATTTCTCTACGTGGCAAATCCATTTGCTAGCACTCCTCTAAACATTTGATACTTTACTCCCACCAATTTGATAGCCTAAAACTGTTTCGGCCACTGAGTAAAATTTCTGTGCAAATGTTAGTCCATCAAAGCACTAAAAATTTGAGAAATAATGAATGAAGAGCTCGTTGTTCATTTGTTCAATCCGTTAATAACGCTTACCGACAGAATTGTCCAACATTTTTTGCATTATTTTTAAATTAAGAACGTGTTTGAAAAAACTGATTCTACTGCAAAACCACCTCATTGACGTCTATTTTGAAAAAATTTTCGTTAAATGGACTCACTATTCGCCTTAAATTTTCTCAAAAATCCGCTCAATTGAGATCGATTTTTCGCAACGAACCATCTTTTCCAAACAGGTTCTAAGCAGGACGAACATAATGGGGAAATACTTTTTGAATTTCATTTTCAATCTGTTGCGGATGGACTCGCAACTGACTGGCAATACCGGGGAAAATATGGCTTTTGCTGCACAGACAGGCCCGTACCGCTTCCAGACCATCCTTCTCTAAATGAGCAACATGCTGTATCATTTGTTCATCAATTAAAAATGCCATCACTTCTTTAAAGATATCTTTCAACGATTTACCAGGAGCGTATACCTGGGCATAGCGTAAAATCAAGGTACGCACGAGTTGCTGTTGAGAAATCAGGCTGAGTTCATTCCTCTTTGCCGGTTGATATAAAATATCAAAGATATATGTGTCAGGCAATCCTTTCAATACCAATTGAGAAGTGGTATTTTGATCAATTTGGTGGGTATTTTGTGCAGCCTGACCTGTTTTTCCCAGAGCATCTTTGTTGGAAAAAAAATGAAAAATGATAGTATGTTTTTCTACTTCGTAGGAGGAGGCACTGACATATTGTAAATCCACCTCGATTTTCGCATCTTTAGGGACAATCAATTGCCCAAAATGTCCTTTTTTTTGATAGACGGCACCTTCCAGAAGTGTCTCCATATTCTTCTTGACGGCTTCATCATTTTCAATAGTCCAGAGTCGGCATTCATTCTTCGCAAAACAATCCCATAGCTTATCATATCCTTTTGCCGAGGAAACTGCTGGAGTGGGGGGTGGAACAACAGGGCTCTGGACAGATTCAGCAACGGAAGGCAATTCCATGAAGTCCTCATTCGTGAGGTAGTCATTGGTCGTTACCAGCATTGCCCGTTCTACGACATTTTCCAATTCTCGGACATTTCCTTTCCAGGGAAGGTTCTGAAGTTTTTGCAAGGCTTCTGGAGTGATGCCTTTGACATGGGTGTGTTTAGAATTTCTTGTAATGAAATGATTCACCATTAATGGTAAATCAGAAACTCTCTCTCGCAGCGGTGGTATTTGGATGGGAAACACATTCAGACGATAGAACAAATCTTCACGGAAGCGTTTTTCTTCAATACTTTTTTGAAGATTTTGATGGGTAGCACTGATCACACGGACATCCACTTTGCTGGGTTTGGTCCCCCCCACCGGTAAAATTTCGTGGTCCTGCAGGACCCTGAGCAGCTTAACCTGTAAATCCAAAGGCATATCACCAATTTCATCAAGAAATAAGGTCCCATGATTTGCCAACTGAAACAATCCTTCTCGGTCGCTACTGGCTCCAGTAAAAGAACCTTTTTTGTGTCCAAATAATTCACTTTCCAATAACTCTCTGGGAATGGCGCCACAATTGACAGGAACAAAAGGAGAATCAACACGCAAACTTTGTTTATGAATGGCTCTGGCAACCAGTTCTTTACCTGTGCCTGTTTCTCCTTGAATGAGAACGGTTGCATCGGAAGGTGCTACTTTTTGAATCAATTGGAGTACCTTTTCGAATGGAGGTGATTCTCCCAGCAGCTGCTTACTGGCCGATAAGGATTGTTTCCGCAAAACTTGATTGAGATTATACTCATTGGAAAGAGCCTGTTGGGTATTACGCAGCTCATGACGTGTTTTTAAAAGAGTATGAGCCCTCATCAAGGTTTCCTGCAGTTTAAATGAGCCACTGAATGCATCTTTGGCCACATCAGCCTTACACAGATAATCGTCAAACTTGCTATCCCGCAAAGCCTTGATGACTGTTTCAATACTGGAATCGGCCGTCAACATAATGTTGACCATATCGGGGATACGTTTTTTAATGGCGATTCCTGTTTCACATCCGTCCATTCCTGGCATTGCCATGTCAATGAAAATCAAGTCAAATCCGTCCAACTCGTCATCGGCTAAGGCTAAGGCTATCGGGCCGCTTGAGAGGTAAGTGACATGATGGTGCAGTGCCTTTAATATTTTACCAAACATCTCCCCCATCTTGGGTTGATCATCAATCAGCAGTATATTCATGAATCTATGCACTCCTCCCTAATTTTAAAAAACTCAACTAATATAGAAATTTTCATCGTTTCGTCGCTCTGCAAAAGGGTTATTCTTAATTTCGCAACAGCGATTAATCATTGCTCTGGCACGTCAAAATTCGTATTGACTTCTTGTTGTTGTTGCAGAAAATCAAGAATCAACATATCCCGTATGCGCCCTGGCAACAAAAGTGTGTGTGGTAAGGGAATGATAGAGGGATTGTCCATCAACCCTCTGGATTGATAACAACCTTCCACAAAAGAACCACGTTTGCTGGTCATGATGCGATTGAGCAAAGGAATTTTACCTAAGATCAGGTCCAGTGTCTCAAAAGGTTGAAAACAAACCAATAGATCCTCTTGCCTGTTTTCATAATTGAGCTTTCCTGAAGTCACAATGCGCATATTCGGACTGGCAAAGATAAATTTTTCCAACTCGAAAAGACTGCCTTGCATCTTAATATCCGCAACCATCGTATTGTATACTAGCCCTTGTCCTTCAAAACCACTCAGCTTTCCTTCCACTACCTTCAGATAACTTTGTATAGACAAAGTTGCCAGGAAAAAGGCAAGAATGTGTCCTCTTTTTATAATTCCTTCATTGGATTTAAAAGAAATCCTGGCATGGGGAATCCACTGATTGTTGGATGCCGGGAACAGTTGGATTGCTGCCTGGAGTTGTGTATTCCCCCGGGTAATGGGAAATTGTTTAACGATTGGAGAATCGTTACCAAATAGCATCTCCATCATATCACCCAAATCGTAAATATCAGTTGATAGTTTACCATCCCAGTGACCTTCAGGTGTACTTTCAAATACTCGGTTGAGGTAGCCGGCCAGGCTGAACACCTGTTTTTTTCTTTTCTTCCAAACCAGTTTTGGAATTTTGATTTCTTGTGGGCCGAATCGGCCCTGGAATGCAAAAGCATCAAAAACCGAATCAAGAAATTGTACTTTGTTGGCTTCAATCTCGATATTCCAGTCGTTTTCTGGCAAATCCACAGTGAATGTTTTTCCTGAATTGGTCGATGGTTCTTCCTCTTCCTGTATTTGCTCAACCAGGGCATTCCATAACCCTAAATCCAGGTATGCAAAGTTACCTGAAATGTGAAATCGGTTATCACGGTATTCGATTTCCATTTTACCATGTTGACGATCCCAGTTTAATTGATTGACAAAAATTTGATAATCTTCTCCTGTCCATTGCACCGTCCCTTGCAAGTTGAGTTCTTTTTCTGGTGCTTTGATATGAAAATCGAAGGTTTCTTTTTGAGTGGGTGTCTTTTTTTCTGATTCTGCATCCAGGGATATCTTGCTAGACACTTTCAGGAGGTTACTGATCAACTCAAAGGACTTCATTTTTTGGAAATGCAGTGAAAGGTGTTGATAACCATCTCCCCATACGATTCTCCCTGTTCCCTGCTGGCCCAGACCATCAAAATGCTCAACAATCAGCATGGTTTCTGGCAAATGATGTTTAGATGGAGATTCCTGAAAGTCCAAATAGCCCCTTAAGACAGACGGCGAATGCCATGTATCGTCAAAATATAGATTTTCTGTCTTTATATCAAATTTGATCGAAGGCCAGGTTGATAGAGAAGTTGCTTTTTCAACCAGAGCTGGGGATGTCGCTTTAGTGGGAGTTTCAGCACTCCAGGCATATATCATTTCAACCCAGGGAACCACGTCAATCCGTTTTGCATGGATTTTAGTCTCCCATTGATTGTCCTGGTAGTTTAGTACTCCAGAGGCTTGTTGCTTGCCAAACATCAAATGATCAATAATCACCTGGCTCTTCCCATTAACACGTTGAAGATGCAGCTTGACATGCAGTGGGTTTGACAGGCTGTCAGACACATGGAATTGTGGAGTTTCTAATTCGATTTGCAAGTTATCAAAAAAATCAACATCCCCCACCGTTGCTGGTTGAGTACTATCTGGAAAAATTTTTTCAGGAAGCAGAATTTTCTCACTTGTTGCAGTTTCCAATAAATGGAGAGGATTCAGTTCCGGCCAAGACAGATGCAGATTTCCTTTTTGTAAATTACCCTCATACGACAAATTTCCATTGGCACTACCAACTTTGAAGTCGGGTAATGTCACCTGATAAGTCTCGCCAAGTGTGACACGACCTGAAAACGATACAGGAGGCTGGAGTGTTGGGGAAAGGACAAACGCTGATGTCTTAAACTGTAGATCCCAGTGGGGAATTATAAATTCAGATGAGGGAGAATTGCCCAACCAGGAATTGGAGATTTTTGAAAGATCCCAATATAGCCAATCTTTCCATTGCAATTGAGGCATTTCTATAGCAACGAAACCAGATTCATTGGCCCATTGCAATCTAACATCTATAGAATCTTGCGAGAAATAAGGAGCATTCAAACTTAAAAATCCTGTCTGCCCTAACAAATCCAGTTCGCCTTTTGTTTGAATTTGGCCCAATTTTCCAGCAATGTGTTGAATTTTCCAATCCTGATCTGTTATGAGCATTTCTATATTCAGATGCTGTTGATGTTCGTCTGTGGTGGTGGCCAGCAATTTCCAGGACAGAGATGAATTTGCAGGATTTGTCTGTTGAAACAGTTCTATTTTTGCAGAAAGATTTTTAGGAAACCATTGTTCGAAAGGATGATTTTTTAATCTATAGGTTGGCAGCAATGTTTCCAGTTGTTCCAGTTGAAGATGAAAGTGGGGAAGACGTTCTGTCTCAAAGGGATATCTCCCTTCCAGGCTTCCTTGGATTTGATCACTGGTAAAATGAAATTTTTCAAAAACAATTTCATCCAAAGTGGCAATAAAAACCCCTTGAAGGTGATTGGCATAAAAATCGTAGTTGGACGTTTCCCACTGGACTGCCATATTGTCAGGAACAACTTTGATTTCAATGGTTGGCAACTCGGTATCCAGAATATCCTGATCCTCTAAGGAAAAAGAAAAATCTGCTGCTCCTGTGAATGATAACTGATTTAACCAGGGAACTTCATCGCTCCAGAGCGGGCGAATTGCAGGCCATGATACATGGCTATCAGCCGTACCTTTTAAATTCAGTTGAAATGGGCTGTGTACAGGAGCACCATACAGGAGAGATAACTTTCCTCCTTCCAATTGGCCTCCTGGAAAAGACCCGCTACGTATATCCAGTTCTCCGCCCCATATACCCAGCTTCAAGTGCCCTGCAACTTCAGTGAATTCTGGAACACCCTCAAATGGAACAACAGTCATCCCACCAACATCTGCTGTCAATTCCATATTCAAAATATCAGCCACATTCGGAGTTCCAGCAGACAATTCCAAATGCAAATCCAGATTGACTGCCTCAATATCGCCTCCAGTCGTATGGTCCTGCAGCCAGCTGCTGGCAAGATCTGGCATCAATCCGTATAGATAAGGCCTGGTCATGCCTGCTGCCCAGTTGGAAGAATTTGCTGTAATGGAGATAATGGGATTGCTTTCAGAGAAAAATAACAAATTAGCACTGGCTTGAATTTGCCCAAATGGAATGTCCGCTTGCTCGACATTGACGACCAGGAAGGAATCCTCTTCTGGCAATAATTCGAGCACCACATTCCCTTTTACATTGGTCACTTCCATTTGTTCGGCAGGAAATTTTCTATTTTTCAGTACACCCTCCATGATTTTCCAATCGATTTGACTACTAATAGGCCCAGCCGAATCAAAACGAATGTGTCCGGCAGCATTCAATTGTCCATAAAAAGGCATGCGGGGGAATACATTGGGGACATCAGGAAATGCAAATAAAGGTGCTTCTTGAATTTCTGCTTGAGCAGAGCCCGTTACTTCACGCCGTGCCGTTGGAGTTGGAGGAGATCCCAATGTTAAATCATCGATGACCACTTTGCGTTCTTGCGGAAGTTGATAAACATGAAAACGGGTAGAAAAAGGAAGTGGTGGATTGTCTGGAAGAAAAAAATCGGTCACCTTGAAATCGATCTGCAATTCTTGGAACAGTTCGATGTCCACTGGATCAGGAAGCGTTGCCTGATGCTTTTGTGTTTGGACATACAGCTGAATCTGGTCGATCCAATGCAGTAAATTAAATTGATCCCATTGCAGGAGCAGTTTGCCCTTTTGTAAATTTCCCTCATAAAATAGCGAACCACTTTCCTTCCCTATTTTTAATGTGGACAGTGATAATTGATACATACTTTCTGAAGTAAAAGTTCCTGTAAAAGAAACAGGAATTTCCAATTCTGGGGCAAGGATTAGATGCGGGGACTGGAAATGTATCTTCCACTGGGTGACTGGAGGAGGTCCGGTTTGAGGAGGAATTAAAGCTTCCAATGCTGTTGGAAGCTTCCAGTCCAGCCAATGTTGCCATGAGAAGTACTCCGGTTGAAAGGAAACTTGTCCTATCCCTTGTTCCCATTTGAAATCAAAATCCACAGAATTTTCAGAAACTGGTTGTGTCTGAACATGAATGTTCCCTTTGTCTGATCGAAAATCCACATTACCATTTGCGGTAATCTTACCAAGACTGCCGGAAAAATGAGGGATGGTCCAGCTCGACCCATCTAATTCTATTTCTGCATTGAGATGTTGTCCTTTTTCATCGGTAGTGACCACATCCAATTGCCAAAGGTCCGTTGATTCAGAATTCTGTTCCTTTGGCCACAATTCTGCTTTTGCAGAAAGCTGTTGGGGCATCCATTGTCCCATCGCACTTTCTTTTTTTTCATAAACAGGAAGTAGATTCTGCACATGCTCCAGTGTTATGAAAAAACGTGGAGTTTGTTGTTCATCGAAAGGATACTTCCCTCGCATTGTTCCTGATAACGGACCACTGGTAAAATAAAAATTTTCCCAGTCCAGTGTATCCAATGTTGCTGTAAAAATTCCCTGTGTACTCGTCAGGTGGTATTGGTGATTGGAGGTTTTCCATTCCAATTCCATGGTTTGTGGAATGACAGTGACTTCTATTGAGAGAGGCTCTTCATCTAATATGTTGGGATCGTCTAAGACAAACCGTGCGTCAGCCGGTCCGTGGAAGGACAATTGTTCCAGCCAGGGAATGGAGTCACTCCACATGGCTCGAACCGCAGGCCATGTGATGGAAGCTTCTGATTCACCCAAAATTTCCAGTTTCAAGGGAGTGACCACAGGAGCCCCATACCCTATGGCAAAGCTCCCTCCCGTGATTTTTGTACCGGGAAATTCGCCTCGATCTACTTCAATTCCGACTCCCCAGAGTCCCAGTTGTAGATAACCATGCAGGTTTGTGATGCGAGGGACATCTTCAAATGGATCAATGTTCACACCAGAAACTTCGGTTCTCAAATTCAAATGTAGAACCTCATTCACATCTTCAAATTCCGTAGTAATCTTCCAGTCCAAATCGAAGTGAACCGTGTGCAGTTCCCCACCATGCAAATGTTCCTGCATCCAGTCACTGGCCACATCTGGAACAAAACCATAAACATACGGCATGGTGGTGTTAACTTTCCAGTTGGCACCACTGGCCAGGACTGTCATTCTAGGGGCTTGCCCAGGAAGAAAATGGATTTGTGTTTGAGCATCTACGAGTCCCTGGGGAGCAGGAACTTGCTTCAGATTCAGGCCAAGCACCGCTCCCTTTCCTGTCTCTGCCAGAAAATTCATTTTGCCATCAATTGACTTGATGAACATTTCTCCTGATGGAAATTTCCGATTGAATATTTTCCCATCCTCAATCTTCCAATCCAGCTGACTTTTCAATAACAAAGCATCCCATTCAACCGTCCCTTCTCCACTGAGTGTGCCATCAACAGGCATACTGGGAAATGCATTAGGGACTCCAGGAATGGTCCACACATGCAACGGAATTTGAGAAAGTTGATAATTGCCCTGCCAATGCTCTTGCTGATGATGGAAATCGCCTGTGAACCTGCCCGTTTTTCCGTCCCATTCAATATTTGTGCTGATTTGAAAATCTTTCTGTTTTGGTTGCCAACGGATATCGATGGAAGAAAATCCAATCAACGGTATTTCCCAACTGGCAGGAAATTGAATTTGTAACATCCCCTCATCCAAATTCAGTTGATTCACATGGAATGTGAATAAGTCAAAACCATTCGTTTCTCCCTGGAGTTCAGCCAGGACCCAGTTCCCTATTTGAACATCTCCACTTTCCGAAATATTTGCCTCTACTTGTGATTTTTGGACCTCGACCTGGTCTAACGATACCCGACCGAAGAACAATTCGGGAAGATTCCAAATAGAAGAAAGCTGCTTGAAATTAACAATGGGGGATTGTTCCTGTTGTGAATAAACATTGATTTCCTGAGCTTCCAGATACAGCCTGGGAAAATCATTCAGATGCCAATTTAACGACTCTATTTTGATGATCAGACCTGTTTGTTTTGCAATAAAAGAACGCAACTCAGGAGGATAGGTGAGCAACCAGGATGGAACCAGGAAGAATATGAAACAGAAGATAAAGAGCGGGATGAAGATTTTTCCTACATTTATGCCCATTGCGGAGGGGTACTAAATGAGAAATTGACAGGAATGTGAGATATCAAAAAGGACTCTCATGTTCGAGAGTCCAATTCTACTCTCAGCTTTATTTTCGATGTGACTGTTTTGATTTACGCAGGACCTGGATTTTCATAGCATCGACTGCTTTTCCAATGGCTTTGTACAAGTTTTCGTGGGTGGACTTGCTCGATAGATCTTTGCCACTATAGGTGCAGTTGAGAACAACATGATGCTGTTGGTCATTTTCTTTTGTAAGATTGATATTAAAAGGGAACTTATTGTCAGTGATTTTGATCAATTCTTTCATTATTTCATGAACGTGTTCCGTAACGGATTCCGAGTGTTTCATGTTATTAAAAGCAATGCGTATAGTCATAAGGGTCCTCTTTACAAGTTTGATCAATGAAACAAATTTGACATAATATTTTTGTCATTAAATGATCATCAAAAATAATCTGGAACAGACGAGTGATTCATAATTTTATGCACTCGCAAATACTTTAGCATCATTTTTGCTTTCAAAAAATAGTATTTAAACAGGAAACAATAATTTTGAACTCGTTACTCCTATTTTGGTTCATCTCCTGGAGGTGGAGGAACATCACCCTCTTGAACAGGTTTCATTGGTTCTGGAGGAGCAGGTTCCATATCTCCCATTTGTTCTTGCATCGGTGTGTCTGTTTTGGGAATGATGAACAGGTAGCCCAGACCAAATACCACCGAAAAAGAAACAAGACCAATGACAACAAGGATGATAATGCGAACCATAGAGCAATCCGGTTTTGAATTTTTGGAAAGAAAAATATGCTATGTGATTAATGACTCAAGAGTTGTAAGTTTTCAGTGATCCGTTTTCAGCTTCCTATAATGCATTGAAATCAAAGGACTTTAGTAAATTAGATTGGTTTGATATGCTCTTCTTAAAGTTCAATAACTTCAATAGCTCGGAAAATACTGATAGCTGAAAACTGAGAACTTATGACTGTCGAGTTAATAAAATGTTACAAAAAAAGTGAAACGGGTCAAGCCAACACTGAGGAATTGGAAAAATTTAATCGGACTCGCTCAAATTATGCATTTTCATTATCATAGAATATCTGTATTCTAGTAAAAATTATGAAGGCTCTTTCTCGGGTCTCACCAGTGGCAAGTTGTGCTATTTAAATCCTACGAACCTGTTTGGAAAAGATGGTTCGTCGTGAAAAATCGACCTCATTGAGCGGATTTTTGGGAAAATTTAAGGCGAATAGTCAGCCTATTTAACGAAAATTTTCTCAAAACAGACACCAATGAGGCGGTTTTGCAGCAGAATCAGGTTTTTCAAACAGGTTCTTAGCTTATGAGAAACTCAGATGTTGATAAAAATGATCAAGATCACAATAATTCATTTGCTGGCAGTATTTTTTACGGTGCTGTCGGCAACGAATCTCCTCTCTTTGGAAT
>JANQHV010000449.1 GCA_028282505.1 SAR324 cluster bacterium
ATCATTTGTGTAAATTCCTCATCAGCGTTCTCGCCAGCCAAATCAAAAATAAATTGGTTCAATTTTTTCAGTTTATTGGCCAGGTTATGTGTCCCCACATAGACAAAATTCGTCGGGTTGTTCATTTCATGAGCCACCCCAGCCACCAAGGTTCCCAAGCCTGCCATTTTTTCGGATTGAACCAGTTGAGCTTGAGTTTGCTTCAATTCACGATGCTGTGCTTCTAATTGTTGATGAGATTCTCTGAGTTGCAGATTAATGTCTGACAGTTGTGTGTTGAGCGTCTGTTGAAGGTCTAACGCATCCTGGAGTTCTATGGTTTTTTCCTCCACCAGTTTTTCAAGATTCTGGTTGATGTCATCCAGTTTGAGTTTGGCTTGTTGTAATTGAATATGGGACTCAACTCGTGCCAGCAACTCGTTTTTATAAAAGGGTTTGGTCAAGTAATCATTAGCACCGCACTGGAGCCCTTCAATGAGGTCTTCCACTTGATTTTTGGCGGTTAACATGATGACAGGCAAGAGGGAGGCTTCGTATTCTTCTCTGATCTTCAAACACACTTCATAACCACTCATGCGAGGCATCATCAAATCCAGTATAATCAAATCCGGTGTCTCTTTCTGAAGTATTTCCAAGGCCTGAAAACCGTCGGCTGCCCTGGAAATCTGATAATTCCGCAAGCTTAATTGATTTTGAAGCACCTGAAGATTGACCGGCTCATCATCCACAATGAGGATAGAATGCTTCGAATAATCTTTAAATGGGAGGTCATCCTCTGCGACTGAGAGTCTTGTCTCAACACCTGATTCATCAAGATGTTTCGGGTCAACGGTCGAAAGATCCAGGTCTAATTGCTGATGTTGGTCTCCCAAACGATGAACTTTTTGATGAGATTCTTGTATTTCAAATTGTTGATCCCTTGCAACAGGCAGGTCAAAAGAAAATGTTGATCCCTTGCCTTCTGTACTGTCTACTCTAATTGCACTTCCATGCAAGTTCACTAATTGTTGGGTAACAGCTAATCCCAGTCCAGTGCCTCCATATTCTCTGGCAATAGAACCATCGGCTTGCTCAAACACCTGAAAGATGCCGGCCTGTTTTTCTGGAGGAATACCAATTCCTGTGTCGGAGATTGAAATACAAACTTGGGCTTTTTCCTGTCGACATGTGATCTTCACTTCGCCTTGATGAGTGAATTTGATGGCATTACCAACCAGGTTCAAGAGAATTTGTTGCAAACGGTTTTCATCGGCCTGAACCAGTGGCAAATCAACAGGAATTTGATGAATCAATGTCACTGGTTTTTGAGCCACTAAGGGGTGTGAAATCGCCAACACAATATTCGCCACACTTCTTAAATCAATGGGCTTGAGTTGAAGTTCTAAATCCTGATGCTTCATTTTAGAAAAATCCAGAATGTCATTGATCAAATTGGAGAGACGCTTGCCGCTTTGGACCACCATTGCCAGATTTTCTCTGGTGTGTCGGGCCAGGGGGCCACTGGCTCCATCCAGTAAAGATTCGACAATGCCAATAATCCCATTGAGTGGGGTACGCAGTTCGTGAGAAGTATTGGCTAAAAAGTGATCTTTGAGTTTGTCAGCCTGACGCAATTGCTCTGTGATTTGACGTTCTCGTTCCAGTTCTAACACCTGCCGTTGCCATTTTTTCCGATTGCTTCGAATGAATTGAGCCACGATTGCCCCCAGAATACAGGCATAAAACAAGTAAGCCCACCAGGTTTTCCAGGGAGGTGGAGCAATCATGATTGGCAGTTTCAGTCCTTCTTCATTCCAGGTTCCGTCACTATTACTGGCTTTCACACGAAACGTATATTGACCGGGGTCCAGATTGGTATAAGTCACGTAGTTCTGGCGAGGCGCCAGCCAATTCTGGTCAAATCCTTCCAACTTATAGCGATACTGATTGGCTTTGGGCGCAGAAAAATCCAGAGCTGCAAATTCCAACCCCAAAAAGGAATCCCGGTAATTCAAATCCAAATGACCCAGATAGGGAGGACTTGTATGACCCAACTCTTGCAAAGGCACATCTTTTTCAAATTTTCGAAAAGCAGTCAAAACGACGGGAGGGGGTCGCAGGTTATCAGTGACTTGATCTGGATGGAAATAATCAACTCCTCCCTTTCCGCTAAAATACATCACTCCCTGGGCATCACGATAAACCCCAAAAGAGTAATAGTCTTTCACTCCCAATCCAGCCTCTTTTCCATAATAGCGGCTTTCTCCCGTGTCTGGATTGAAACGGATGACTCCACTGAATCGGTTGACCCACAAAAGCCCCTGGTCATCTTCCAGCATGTACATTAAATCGTTGCCGGGAAACCCTTCTTTGGTGGTGTAACGGCGTGCGGTTCTCGTTTCTGGATCCCACAAATTGAGTCCTTTTGCGAGGGTGAGTACCCAAATTCGCCCAGCACGATCCTGGTGAAGGGAATGCAGCGTATCACTGCTTAGTGTATCAGGGCGTTTTGGATCATGACGGTGATGTATGAAGCCCTGCAGTTCCTCATCGAACAAGTCCAGTCCCCCGCCGGAAGTCGCAAACCAGAGACGCCCCTTGTGGTCTTCTAATATATCAAATACGCCAGTCGTACTCAGGCTATGAGGATTGTTCTTATCAGGAAAGAATCGGCGGAAAGTGCCCTTTTCGCGATCCAACAGATCGACACCTTTCCAGGTTGCTACCCAAAATCGGTTTTTAGAATCAGTATAGGTTTTCAACACGAAATCGCTGCTGATTGATTGTGGATCATTCGGATCATGACGATACACTGTAAAGGTGTTTGTCTTCACATCCAAATGATTCAGTCCTCTATCACGGGTTCCGATCCAGATGCTCCCGTCCTTATCCTGAAAGAGGCCATAAACCGTATTGCTACTCAGGCTGTTGGGATTGTTCGGGTCATGTTGATATTGAATCCATTTCCCTGTATCTGGGAAGTAGTGCAGCAAACCATCGCTTTCTCGACTGCCAAACCATAAACTACCATCAGCGCCTCCCGTGATGCTTCCTGGAAAACGAATGGGAAAGCGCTCTTTGTTAAAAGAAAGATGGTTGAATTTGAATCCCTTCTTATCCAGGAGATTGACCCCTCCTCCCCGGTTGCCGATCCAAAGGATACCATTGCGATCCTCGGTAAAGGCAGACACATGCAGAGCATTTAAACTGAACGGATTGTTTGTTTCTCGCACAAATCGTTGAAAATTTTGTTTTTCTGGAATCCAGCGGTTCAATCCACCATTGACGGTGCCAATCCAAATCTCGTGATCACGACTTTGAAAAAGGGCTGTGATATGGTTTTGACTGAGAGAATTTGGATCATCCGGGTTGTAGCGGAAGTTTTGAAAACGATTGGTTCGGGTGTTCAAAAGACTCAATCCACCTTTAACGGTCCCGACCCAGAGCTGATCCGGCTCCACTCTTAAAAGAGCTCTGATATGATCATCGCTTAAGGAATTTGGATTGTTTGGGTCATGACGATAAACTCGAAATTTACCAGTTTGAGGATCAAAGCGATTCACACCACCTTCCGTGCCAATCCAAAGGATGCCATCCTCTCCCTGGGCCAGGCTGAGCACATTTTTATTAGAAAGCGAGTTGGGATTATTGGCATCTGGTAGATACGACTGGAAGGTCTCTGATTCTGGATCGAATAAATTGAAACCATTTCCAGTTCCCAACCAAATCGCTCCCTGTACTCCAATATGAATCGACGTCACTTTCCTATGACTGAGGGATGTTGGATCATGAGCATGTTTCAAAATCTGTTCTTGATGACTATCAAATTGAGTGCTCCCGATTTTCTGTTCCACCGCCTTTAAAAATTTACCTTCGGCATCAAACTCCTGATTTTTCAAGGAACTCAACTTGTTTAAAATTTCTTCAGCCATCCCAGTGTCTCGTAAGTTATGCAACGATTGTTCGCTGAGTTTGAGAATCGGGAGAAATTGTTTGAAAGTTTCTGTGACAGGATCGAAACGGTGAGCTCCAACATCGGTGCCGATCCATAAGAAGCCTCTCGGATCCCAGACCAACACTTTGATCCAGTTTCTGAAAAAAGCATCAGGGGCATCAGGATCATTGAGCCAGACTTTGAACTGACGTCCATCATAACGGGTCAGCCCAGACTCGGTTCCTAACCAGATAAACCCTTTATCATCGGCGGCCATCGCTGTTAAACCAGGCTGGGAAGAACCTACTTCAACCGATAAATGTTTAAAGCGAATTTGATCCGTTTCCCCCTTTCCTGTTGAAGAAAGGAGACAAAGCGTGATGAAAAAGAACAAGCTGAATAAACGTATCGACATCATTGTCCCCCATTCGAGTTAATCAGTAAACACATTACCATTTTTTCGCTACAAACTATGCTCTAGTCGGCTATCTGCCACTAATGATCAAGTCAAAAGTGATCAGCAATCTATTCTAGGATTTATGACATTTTTTCTAGAATTTTAACACATTTGACGTATTCCTGTCTTGATCAGAATTCCATAATTTACACTTTCTTTTTTTATTTCATAACTACTTGAATTTATTATTCGAAATAATCTCCCCGGAAAAATAGGTAGTACCTCCCTAAATCATACTTTCCTGTCTTAAAATTTTTTGAAGAATGAAGTTTTTTTTACCATCCTAACTACTTGAATTTATTATTCGAAATAATCTTCCCGGAAAATTGAGTAGTGTTTCCCCATATACAACTTTTCTATTTTGATATATGGATTTTTAGAGGGTTTCCCGAAACTATTTTCGAAGCGAAAAATCGTTCAGAAATAGTTTCGGAAAATCTTCTTAGAACCTATTTGGAAAAGCTAGTTCGTGGTGAAAAATCGACCTCGTTGTGTGGATTTTTGAAAAAAACGCATCGGGATATAATAAGTGTGTAATGTGCTGTAATGGCAATTCTGCGATATTGTATTAATTTAAATCAAATTGTCATTCGATATGCTTTAACGTTACAAGAAAACCCCAAGGCCGTCTTTGGATTTTGGCTGAGGGAGTGTTTTCAATAACTTCAACATTGAAGGTGGAAAGCCTCATGAGCTCGGAGACCAACAACATGGAAAAGCTTAAATTGAATATTGAAGCTTATCGAATAAAAAAGGTATTAGGGACAGGCGGTTTTGGGATCGTCTATCAAGCCCTACAAAAAAGCACTGGCCAGTCTGTTGCCTTAAAAGTATTGCAATTGGATAAAACTCTGGATCCTCATCGTCAAAGACGCTTGGTGGAACGTTTTGAGCGAGAAAGCCAACTTTGTGCACAGCTCCATCATCCACACATTGTGCAACTTCTTGACAAGGGGCAAACGGGAGACCATCAACTTTATGCGGTGTTCGAACACGTTCCTGGAGAAACACTCAAAGAATTATTGCTCAGAAAAGGAGCATTATCCGCTATTGAAACAGGCGAATTGATGGGGCCCGTATTGAATGCTCTCGCTTATGCCCATGAACAAGGCGTGGTGCACCGAGATCTCAAGCCTCATAATTTCATGATTACGACGACAGGAAATCGATCTTATGCCAAAATTCTCGACTTTGGTGTCGGAGCCTTTACCCCAGAAGCTCGTCAAGCAAATTATAAAACCTTGACCCTCACTCAGGAAGCATTGGGTACACCTTCTTACAGTGCCCCTGAACAACTCAGAGGAGAACCGCCAACGGTTAAATCGGATCTTTATGCCTGGGGACTCGTCTTTTTAGAATGCTTGACCGGAATCCCCGCGATCCAAGGGAGCAGTCTCGCCGAAATTTTCCATAAGCAGTTGCATCCAGCAGAAGTTCCCCTTCCCCCGGCTTTGTTGGGACATCCGTTGGGAAACTTGCTACGAAGAGTCTTGAAGAAAAACCCTAATGAACGTGCAAAAAGCGCTGATCAACTTTATCAAGAGTTAGGCAAGATCAATCTGGGTCAACTGGTTGGTACGATAGTTTCCGAGTCGCATCAAACGGGTTTACATGAAGAGATGACGGATGCCTTGGATGGTCGCTTCTGGGGAAGACTGAAAGGAGAGCGACGCCAAATCACAGCATTGTGTTGTCGATTTCGAATTGCCACTATAGAAGGCATTTCCCCAGAGTTTGAAGCGTTAGACGCACTACAAAATGATCAATTACAACACTGCATGGATATTGGGGTGCGTTATGGTGGCTACCTGGTGGGTAGCTTGGGAGATTGTTTATTGTTTTATTTCGGTTACCCCCATGTGAGCGATACTGATGTTAGACGAGCGGCGAGAACTGCTTTGGAACTCATTAGTGAATCACAGCAAAGAAGTGCTTTGATAGAGCAAAATCATGGTGTCCGTTTGGAGCTGCAAGTCGGGTTGCATACCGGCCCTGTTTTAATCCATCCCAATCAAATACCCACCGGTCTTACCCCCAACCTTGCGATGCGCCTGGAAAAACAGGCCGGCCCCAATACCATCGTGGTGAGCGATGAAACGCGGCGTTTATTAGAAACATATGCGCAATTTGAGCCGTTCACCGCTCATCCTATCGGTGGGGGAGCTCAACCCATTTCTACATTTTTATTAACTCAAGAGCGCCGAACAGAGGCTCTAACCTTTTTCAAAAAAGGTCTCACCCAGACTCTTGTCGGCCGACAAGAAGAATTCACCACGTTAAAAAAGGTTTGGAATCAATCGCTTAAACAAGGGACACGCAGTATCCTATTAACAGGAGAACCAGGCATCGGAAAAACGAGATTATCCTATGAATTACGACAATGGGTTAAACAACAAGGTTATTCTGCGGAAACGTTTCGTTGTTTCCCTGAATATCGCAATGAAGCCCTCCATCCGATTTTTGCCCTGCTAAAAAGGTATCTGCAATTGAAAGAGCAGGATGACTTAAACACAAACATTGCAAAACTTCAGTCTTTCCTTGAAGAACACGATCCCCCTTTAGAGCAAACACTCCCGATCTTTTGCAGTTGGCTTTCTCTCCCTCTGCCACAAGAATTCGCAGCATCTCAACAAACTCCCGACCAACAAAAACAGATTCTTTTAAATATCCTGAAACATTGGATTTTGCAGTTGGGAGGGAGCAAACCAGTTTTGGTCATTTTCGAGGATCTTCACTGGATCGACCCCACCAGTAAAGAATTGCTTGATCAAATCGTCATGTCTGAGGGGAAACAACCCGTTCTATTAGTGTTGACGGCGCGTCCGGAATTTCACAATGATTGGCAAGATTCTCCGGTGATCTCAATTTTGCTCCAAAAATTGTCTCAACCAGCTGTCCAAGAAATGATCCAGAAAATTGTGGGAAAATGCTCCATCGATGCACGTACTCTGAGTTATTTGTCTGAGCGTGTTGATGGAATAGCGCTTTTTGCCGAAGAACTCGTCCGTATGCTGTTAGACAATGGAACTTTGGTTGAAAAATCGGGCACGATGGTCCTCGATGAAAAAGCGCCTACTGAGTCGATCCCAAACAGTTTGCGGGATTTGCTCAACGAACGTTTATTGAGATTGGGGCCCACTCGCGAAACGGCCCAATTGGCAGCAACCATGGGCCGAGAATTCGACTACGAGTTATTGATTCAAACCGCATTGAGAGACGAAGCCACCGTTCAATGGGATTTAGAGCAGATGATTAACACTGATCTCGTTTATCGGCAACGTAAAGTTCAAGGTTCTGCTTATATCTTCCGGCACGCTCTCATTCGAGATGCCGCCTATGATTCCATGTTCAAATCAGATAAAGAGCAAGTGCATGGTCGGATTGCAAGGGTTCTTGAAGAATCCTTCCCTCAGGTGATTCAAGAGCGTCCTGCAGAAATCGGACGCCATTATGCGGCGGCAACTCAATACGAGCGAGCGGTAGCTTATGGCATTCAAGCCACTAAAAACGCTTATTCCCAAGCAACCAACGAAGAAACGATTGCGCTGGGGCAACAGGCCCTCTCATGGAATCAAGTCCGCCCGCCATCCATTGCCAAAGATCAGGATGAATTGAGCTTGCAGGAAACCTTATTCCAGGCGGTGATGGCCGTGAATGGTCTTGGCTCTCCGGAATTGCTCCAGGTGAACAGTCGGATTAATGATCTCATCGAATCTTTAGATCAACAGTCCGATGGTGAATCCAAGTGGAAGAACTATGAGGTGGAACACTTGAATCAATGGGTGAACTTTCAAAATCTCATGTTCTCTGCACGGTTTGATCAAGCCATTGAACTAGGAGAAACTCTTGTAAAAAAAGCTTTTCAACTGGACCACAGAGAAAAAGCTCTGACCGTGCTGCCTCTACTGGGACAATGCTATGCAACAACCGGAAACTACGAAAAAGGAATGGCCAAATGCGCAGGGGCTTTAAACCTTTATCGTGAAGAAGAAGATCAAACGTTATGGATGCAACAAGGGGTCGATCCCAAGAGTCAGGGACTGTTTTTACTAGGCTTGTTTAAAGCGTGTATGGGTTTGCCGGAAACCGGAATACGTCTGTGTAAAGAAAGCATGGATTGGGCAAAAAAAACAGGAAACATATTTACTTACGAGATGGCGGTTTTTGAAATAGGTTTGATCTCATTTTTAACAAAAGACACGGAAACCATCGGAAAACTCACACACCATTTTAAAGACTTTCATTCTTCCACCGGACAAGATCAATGGGCAGCAGTTATTTATCGTGTCCTTTATGAATGGATAACCCTAAAAACAGATCATTCATTTAAATATATTGAAGAATGTGTACAAACAAATCGTACGGGAATACTCAGTTGGTTTGAACGAATGTTAGCAGAAACTTTGATGGAACAAGGGAATACTCAACAGACTATCGATTTCTTAAAACCTGTTATTCGACGCTGCCGTCAAAATAATGACCGGTGGATGCTTCACGGCTTAGAAGCTCTACTAGGGGAAGCCTTTTATTATCATAATCGGTCATTGATGCTTCAAGTTGAGAAGCAATTTGAAATCGCTTTGAAAGAAGCACAAGCACAACAAACCGTTTGGATCGAATTTGACATTGCCTGGAAGTATTCCAAAATTCTTTACCAGGAGAACAAATTTGAGGAAGTCCACGCCCTACTCGAACCGTTCTTAAAAACTTTAAAGGAGGGACAGCAAACACCATTGTATTTAGAAGCCCAACATCTCTTTAAGAAAGTCGTCGGTTAACACAAGCTGATGCTTTTTAAAGATACAAAACCATGCTTATCCACAAGAATAATGGGTAAATAAAGATTGTTCATTTTTTATTCATCAAATAGGAGGTCGCCATGGCTGATTTACAAAATTTAGATTCAATCGCAAACAAAAAGTATCAATTCAACCCAATTGCTGTTCCGAAACTCTTTCCCAGAACTTCTGACGAAAATGCTTTAGATGGGATTCTTGGAGTAGAAAACTGGAAAATAATTTGGGCGCAAGCCATTACAGATGCCTGGCGGAGTCCTCAAAAAAAAGAATACCTCAAAGCAGATCCTGTCAGCTATTTGCAAGAAAACTACAACTATGTGTTACCTCAGGGAATAAATTTGTTTGTCAAGGATTTTGTTGACAACAAAGCTGAGAAAATTGTGAAGAGCCAACTTAAATTGATTGCGGCTTTAGAAATTTTGAAACATCTAAAATTCGATCAAAGTCCGCGGGCAATTGTGGGACATTTAATTTCAAAGATGTCCATCGAACGTTTTCGAGGGGCTTTTGAGGAAGCGAGTCGAATAAACAGAAAATTCATGGACGTATTGAAAAAAAATCCTGACCTCAAACTGAAAGTACAAAACTCCCTTGCGGAGTTGCCCAAATTTTTGGAAATAGAATTTGATAAAATGAAAGAAAAGAAACTCTCGTCAAAACTTGTAAGAAACTTCGAATCTGTTTCCAAAGAAGGGCGGAATGATAATCTGAGATTGTCACTAGCTATTGCTAAATTTTTGCAAGACAAGCTGGAGAATTCTCCAGGTTCATTTGATTCAGTTGCCAAAGTCGTCTTTCATTATATGGTATTAGAAAAGTTTTCTAATTACATAAAACTTGAAATTGTCGAAGGCCTCCAGACGAATGTTTTTGAGATTGCCGAAGACTACTTAAATATCAATGCTGATTATGATTCCTCTCAATTTGCTTTGTTCGTGTTGACTTGTAATTATATGAAATCTTATTCAAGTCAGGCGCTTGAATATTTCAATGATACCTTAATTGAGCTCTATGAATTGTTAGGAATTGAACAGGTAATCCAAGGATTGACACACCACAAGCAACTGGTCAAAAATGGAAAATCCATTCCTGATTACCTTAGCCATATTTTTGCAAATAAGACTCAATTATATCGTTGTCTACATTTACATCAACATCAGGAACTTTTGGAAGAAGAAACGAAAGGAGTTCAACCGATTTTAGATGCCTTTATTGAGTATGGAGCATCAAAACTGCCCCAAGCTCTCTTAGATAAAGTTTCCCAACATTTGATCCTTTCAGAAACTTCGGATAAAATCTTTCAAACACTTGATTTTTTTGCATTTCTTTTATCTCAGGTTTTAAAATACATCAATTTCGATGTCAATGAGATGATTCAAAGGCTAACTATAAATATGGAAGAGTTTGTCAATTTCCGTTATGAAGACCGTTTATTCTACGACTTACCTCTCAATAAATTTTTTATTGCAGCCCTTTTCAACGTGACCGAAGAAATTTATGCATCCCATGTAAAAACAGAGCACAACTTACTGCCATCAATGGAAGAAATTCTTCGTTTTGTAAACGCAATTGAAGAAGGCTCTATAGATACAGAGGACGAATCACCTGTGCCTTTCGGAATTCTTCTGCATCGTCGCTTCGAAATTTTAATGAAAAATGGTGTTGGAGGGATGAGCTACCAACAAATGTTTGAATGCTTAAAAACATACTTGCAAAAACATCCTGACGCAACTGGTGATGAGTATACTAATCCTTCCAGAACTAACGGGCCTGATGAGAACGGATGGGACAAAATAGTGGATTACCTGGGATTCGACGTCACGTTAATAATCCCGCCCACACCTGCAACGGAGCTTCAAGGCAGAGCCTTAGCCGATTACAATCAAACCGGAAAAACCGTTCCTTTTACTGGGACTTGAGTAAGAGGAGTGTTTCATGAAAGAGCTTTTTTATGACTCGGATCGTCATGTGGTGGAGCCCTTGGATCTTTGGGAGGACTACTTACCCAAACGATTTCAGAAGTACGCAATGCGTATCGTTCATAGATCGCCACATGTCATTCAAATCGATGGCACCGTTTTTTCGGGCGGGCAACAAGCCGTGTCTCTCGTTCCTGAATTGTATTTTGATAATCAGCCTCTATTTGACAATCTAACGCCAGCCTATCATCTTGAGGTTTCGCAACAAAGCGACCTTCAGACGCAACAAATTTATCAAGCAGCGACGTCTCAAGGACAGTTGGAGTCAATGGATGCAATGGGAATTCAGGTCGCTTATCTCTTTCCAACATATGCTTCGCTGATGGTCTACCATCAAGATATCAACCATGAGGTTTCTACCGCACTGGCGCATGCCTACAATTTGTGGTTACACGATTACTGTTCTCAAAATCCTTCTCGTCTCAGGGGAGTCGGCTTGATCAGTCGCCATTCTCCTGAGAAGATGGTCCAGGAATTGGAGCGGATTGCTCAGTGGGGATGGACTTGCATCATGTTGAGACCCGAAGTGATTTGCGAAAGAGTGGTCGGACATGCCGATTATGAAGATTTTTGGGCAAGGTGCGAGTCCATGGGTGTCGCCGTGGCTTTTCATGGAGGAACACACCTCCATGGTCCCACTGTCGGTACTGAACGATTTAACACACGGTTTGCCTTGCATGCATGCTCGCATCCAATGGAAGCACAAATGGCTTTTTTATCTTTGCTCGAATCCGGTGTCTTTGAGCGTTATCCTCGTTTGAAAGTCGCGTTTTTAGAAGCAGGTGCTTCCTGGATTCCTTATTGGTTATGGCGTCTCGATGAAATCTGTTACGGAACCACTCGTGCAGAAGTGGCCAGGCATGTCCGCATGAAACCTTCCGAATACTTCAAACGACAATGCTGGATTGGAATGGAAGTGGAAGAACCTTGTTTAAACGAAGCCGCTCAGTTTGTAGGAGCCGACCGATTGTTGTATGGCTCTGATTTTCCCCATTTAGATCATACTTTTTCAACAGTCGAAGCACTTCATTCGAAATGCGAATTATCCAAAACACACTTATTAGCGACATTGGGAGAGAACCCAAAAGCTTTTTTTGGTGCTTAAAAAGAAAGACAGGAGACGTTGTGCCAAAGGAAATTTCTAATCAACAGAAAGCATTTTTTCAAGAAAATGGGTATGTGTACTGGGAGGAGTCTATTTTTTCCGATAATGATTTGGAGGCATTGACCTCAGCATTATATGCAATCTTTCATGGCAATTATCGCACAAAGATTGCTCCCGCTCGTCACTTCAATCAAGGAGAATCCGAAAAATTGCAAAAAATCGACAATTTTCACTTTGCCGACGATCAAATTTTGGATCGAATTCCCTTAAAAAAAATAGGCGAACGGGCCGCTCAAATCATGGATGCTCAGATGATCCAGCTTTGGGCGACGCAATTGGTGATCAAGCCCGCTATGAGTGGGGCTTTGGGCAATGTAGGATGGCATGCTGATCAACACAACTGGGAACTGTGGGACGGCAATGTCTTTACAGCATGGATTCCGTTGACAGACATGGTTCCCCAAAGCGGTCCCATCACTCATGTCGATCAATCCCATTTGTGGCAAAAAGCACTGCCGATGGAAAGTGCCTATTCTCAAAATTTAGATCTCTCCCAATTTCAAGACGAGAACGTTTTTCCGGAAGCTTGGAAACAAACACCGATGCTGCTCCGAGCAGGAGAGCTCAGCCTTCATCATCGATGGACGTTGCATTGTAGTGGCCCCAATGAAACTGAAAAGGATCGACTGGCATTAGCTCTCAATTTACGAACGGAGCGTTCCCGTTTACAAAATGGGGTTGAAGATTTCGGCTATCACCATTTGATCCAAGATTTACATTTGTGTCCGATAATTTATCGAAGCGAAATTGTGTCAGAGTTCCATTGAAAGGATAATTTACGTCGTGATGCAACACAATCACGTAAATATAAATTAATAAGATTTTGATAAGGAATCCCTGTTTCTTCTGCCATGTTAATGTCTTTTTATCGAGAAAATAAGAATTTTTAACTTTTTAATGTCACTACGAAAATTATTAAACCACCGTTAATAGGAAGTTATTGCAAAAAATTAGACCGAATATTTTAAATTGTTGAAACCAAGTCTGAAATGAGTTAAATTTCAGTTCAAATTGGCTGGATTTTTGGATAATTGCTTCAAAATTGTTATTCACTCAATTCCTGCCGGATGTTCACTTCCAAAATAAATCACACCGATAAAACCGGCTCAAGTGATTTTGAAATTTTTCAACTATCTTTCTATTTCCCGCTAGGAAAACCGTCATTTTAATTTCCGGAAGCGTCCGGTAATTAATCGCTTCTTTACGATTGATCTTGACCCGGTGCAATTAATCCTAAAAACTAATCTGCACTCATTTGATAGTGGAGGGTTTTATTGATGTCGTCTGTTCCGATTAACACAATCAAGAATTTACTGGGCGTTTCAGCTGAGGACGTGCACATTGAAACGCTTAATGGTGGATTGACCAACAAAAATTTTAAAGTTACGGTAAACAAAGATAGTTATGTTGTAAGAATCAGTGGAAAAAATGTAAGCATTTTGGGAATTGATCGAAAAAACGAAGAAAAAGCCATCAAAACAGCGGAATCAATTGGAATTGCTCCGGAAGTCATTCATTTTGATCCGATTTCGGGTCATATGGTCACACGTTTCATAAAAAAATCAGATGATCTTTCTCCGCCGCATTCGGAAAAAACGATTCGTAGAATTTCCACGGCATTACGGCAAATCCATTCCCTTCCCCAAATAGGGTCGGTTTTCTCACCTGTATCAACGGTAAAACGGTATGTGTCGGAAATTTATGCAAGGAAATTGGACCTACCCGATAATTTCGGAAAACTGATGGAGACAATGCTGGAATATGATGCTGATTTAGCAGTTGACCGTCCAATGCCATGCTTTTGCCATAATGATCTTAATATGAAAAATTTTTTGGATGATGGTCATATCCGAATTCTGGATTGGGAGTACGCAGGTATGAATGATCCGAATTTTGACCTGGCATCTATTGCATTGAGTTTTCAGTATCAGAGTGAAGATATTGAAGCCTTACTCTATTTTTATCATGGAAAAACCGATGCCCGCTTTGAAAAGCGAATCAAAATGTTGATATACATGGTGTTAATGTTCGGATTGACATGGGATATCGTTCAACAATCGATTTCCGAGTTGGAAATAAATTTCACTCAGCGTTCAGCAGAACGTTATAACGCTATCGTACAAGAAATGGAAAAAAGATTGTATGAAGAATAAAAAATCCAACAAATACAAAGAGTTAGCTGGTTTATATGATGATTTGGTGACTTCTGGGTATTATAATTACGAAAGCATGCTGGAAGCCATGTTGCGTGTTATAGGGCCACACACGAAGGTATTGGATTTAGGAATTGGTACGGCGCTTTTAGCAGAACGTTTGTTGACTGCCAGACCGGAGATTTTGCTGACGGGTATTGATTTTAGCCCGGACATGCTGCAGCATGCTCGGCAGCGTTTGTCAAACTGCGCACGCTTGTATGAAGCAAACGTGGTTGATTTCGATTTGGGGGAAATTTTTGAATGTGCTTTTTCGAATAGCGGCATTTGGAATTTCATAGAAACAGGGGAAGAACTGCTCTTATGCAGTCATCTTGATAAAAGAACCGACAACGAGCAGGGCTTTGAGCGTGTTGCAGCACATCTGTGCCCCGGTGGTCGGTTTGTTCTCAATGTCCAAGGAGAACATCGCAATATGGAGTTGGAGATTTCCAACGGGGTTCAATATCAACAGGTGGTTTACCATCATCAGGATGGGTTTACCAAAGAATACTATTTTAAACGAGGCGATGAACTATCGTTACATCAAACACTTGATTTTCGAATATTCAGCTTGGAAGAAGCGGATGAGATGCTTTATCAGGCAGGATTTGAACGCGATTTAACAGCCCCAAGTGTGGGTTTACACGTTTTTAGAAAACGGTGAGGTAGATTTTGAATTCAATTGTTTTGAAGAGGACGGCACAAGCAAAAGACGACCCGCTGCCCTCATGGAATGACGGACCGGTAAAATCACGAATAATGGACTTCGTCCAAAAAGCGACAGAAGTCTATTCGCCTTCGGAAAGAGTGGCGACATTTGACCATGATGGAACCCTTTGGATAGAAAAACCACATTATATACAAGGCGTGTATAACTTTTATCAGACAATAAAATTGGCCAGTGAAAAAGATGATTCACCGGATACGCAACCATTTAGAGTGTCTTTGACACAATGCGGCGAGGAACTCGCGAACTTTGCTTTCAGCCAATACGGCACGCTTAGTCAAAAAGTACAAACAGGGATGACGCCCCAAAAATTCCAGAGCAATATCCGAAGGTTCCTAAGGGAAAAGCAACATCCACGGTTTAAGCAACCGTATAATGAATTGGTGTATCAACCAATGATTGAGTTAATCGATTTCCTTAGAAAGAATGAATTTTGTATTTATTTATGTTCTGGTGGAGATGTGGATTTTCTGCGGACGGTTTCTATGGATCTCTATCAAATAGAACCATCGGAAGTGATTGGCAGCAGTTGGAGTTACCAAAAAAAGTACACTCCCAAAGAAGATCATAAAATGCAAATCGTCAGAGCGCAACCCAGCGCGCCTGTGAACCTGGGGATGACAAAAGCGACCAATATCCATACCCATATTGGTAAGAGGCCCATTTTAGCCGTCGGTAACTCGAATGAAGATTTGGAAATGCTGGAATACAGCGAATCCAGAAAAAAGACGACGCTTCAGTTACTGTTAAAACATGACGATCCGATCAGAGAATATAAATATAACAATAAAGCGAAAAAGGTTCAGCGAATTGCGAAGACTTATGGCTGGGCAATAATCAGCATGGCTAATGATTTTAAAACAATTTTTAAAAACCGGAAAGATTAAGATTTCCTTATGCCGCATGTCCTCTTAATGTCATCGTATTATCCTTCGACAAAGAAACCGGCGCGAGCCATCTATTGTCGGGAAACCGCGCTTGCTTTAGCCCGAGCCGGGCACCAGGTCGGCGTTCTGGTCTCGCCGGAATTGCGGTTTTGGCCCGTAGGACTGAGATGCTTCCATTCCCTACATCATGTACTACGTAGTCGATACACTATTGAAAATGATCAAGGTCTGGCAACTTATCGCTATCACGCGTCGTTGCCGTTTCATTGGGCAAAAGCTTCCGGCTGTCTGACAAACTATTGGGGAGAGCGGCTCTTTCGAAAATACTGTGACGAGCACGGGCAACCTGATGTCATTCACGCTCATTTCGCCTTTTACTCCGGGTTACTGGGATCTCACTTAAAATTTAAATATAAAATTCCGGTTGTCCTCACGGAACATCACACTCAAATCCAGTTAAAAAGGCTAAACACGGGTCAAAAAAAGGCATTGAATGTGTTGTCAAAAAATATAGACAAAATCGTAGCGGTGGGACCTCAGCTCGCGACGTCGTTACGGGACTTTATTCCGGATCGGGAGATTGAGGTCGTTGGAAATTTCGTTGATCCAGGTCGATTTCAGGCCGATTATCGTCGGTTACCGAAGAGCCCATTCATTTTCACTGTGGTTTCCAACTTGTACCCTCAAAAAGGGGTTGACGTGTTAATGGAGGCATTTTCTAGGGCATTCAAAAATGAAGATACCATTTTGAAAATATGTGGTGATGGACCCGAACGAAAAAGATTGCAAAATCAAGCGAGAAATAAAGGAATAAGCGATCAAGTTAAATTTTTAGGAAAACTTCCTAATGAGCAGGTCGCGCAGTGCATTCAAGAAAGTCACGCGGTGGTTTGTTCTAGCCGTTTCGAGACATTCGGAATTCCGCTTATTGAAGCGATGTCATGCGGAAAACCGGTTGTTTCCACCCAATGTGGCGGTCCTGAACATTTTGTGGAAAAAACCAACGGATTTTTAGTTCCGGCGGAAGACGCGGCAAGTTTGGCAAACGCCCTTCAAAAAATGCGGAAAGAATACAGCTCGTTTTGTAGTGATACAATTAGAGCCGATTGCCTGAAACGCTTTGGCGTTGAAACTTTCATAAAGCGTTATGAAAACATTTATGAGGAGGTAATGG
>JANQHV010000490.1 GCA_028282505.1 SAR324 cluster bacterium
ACCCTTACCAATTGGTTTGAAGAAATTACCTGGGATCATCAGCAGCAAACAGCTTACTATCAGGAGCGTGAAATCGTGCGATACCTCGCTTTTGAAACACCCGCTATTTCTTCTTCAGATATTCGTAATGGTCATGCTGGAGTCGACTGGCTGCCTCATTGCATCCGTTCGCTTTATAACGGTTATCTCAATGATCAACAATTGAAACAAAAATAATATTGAAACTTTTTTGCTTCGATTTACACTGGAAAAATGTGCTATGTATACAAAAATGTGTGTGAACATTTGAAATTCATTCACCAAGCACGCTAGGAGGATAAATATGAAATCACCAAATGACCAGGGGAACTCATGCTTGGATAATGAATTAGAAGAAATGGTTCTTGAGTATGCAATCGATACTTTCCCATATACAGAGGCATTTGAATATCTGCCAGGTTATGATGGAGATGATCGTCAGCTTTTAATTGATCTAATTGATGCCGAATTATTGAAGATTGGATTTTATTATGAAGAGATGCAGGAAAATTTTACCATCTTCTATTTCCTGCAGATATATGATGAAACCTTTATCGTGTTAGGTCTCGATTCTAAAATACGAGTGGAAATTTCTTCTGAAGATAATGGAATATTTCAATTAGATGAATCCCAATATATAGATTTGTGCCAGATTAGGCCGAACTGAGACTTGGCTAAAAACTGAGCCTCAATGTGGCCTACCCCATTTTTACTCATTCCCAATGCGTGAAAATCCCCGTCAGTTATTTGATTGATTGTCTTCTTTATCTAACTGCTCCAATAATGTGGTAACAGCATTTATTTGACGTGCTCTTTTTTTTAAATTCATTTTGTTGGCGCGACTTTTTTTCATGCGATGCAGTTTGGTCTTCTTTTTAGGGGACATGTTGACTCCTCAAGGTTAAATACGGTTTGAATCTATGTAAATTGATTAGTAATGTAGGGCATGATCATATTTTCGTCCAACAACCACTTTTTAATATATTTGCCAGAAACGTTCTCTGAGCTTGTCGAAGCGAATACACCGGTTTTGCTTCGACAAGCTCAGCAAGCAGGATGGTCAAAAATATGATCATACCCCTAATATAAATTAATTTTTTAGAATATCAAACCATTGGAATTATTTCCAGTTCTATTTGTCTATGAATTTTGTTGATGTTAATTTTTTATTAATCCTAGTCATTATTCCATTTATGCTGGCTCTACATTTGTATGCTCAGCGTAGGAAGAAACGGTTGTTGGCAGAATTTGCTTCCCAAGCACTATGGCATAATTTCATCTCATACCCTAGTATTTTAAACCGTCGGGTCAAGTTTATCCTGTTATTGAGTGGAGTAGTGCTCGGGATCGTTGCATTAGCAAGACCTCGATGGGGGTTTCAATGGCAGGAAGTCCAACGTCGTGGAGTAGATATCATCGTGGCATTGGACGTTTCACGCAGTATGTTAGCAGAAGATGTGAACCCCAATCGGCTCATTCGGGCAAAAAGGGAAATCATTGATCTCTTGCTCCTCATAGAAGGAGATCGTGTTGGTTTGGTCGCATTTGCAGGAACCAGCTTTTTACAAAGTCCTTTGACAATGGACTATGGAGCTATCGAACTATTTTTAGATTCTCTGGATACAGACTTAATCCCTATACAAGGTACTGCGATCAAGCATGCGCTGCAAACCTCCATTCAAGCATTTTCTGACACTCCACATGAGTCCAGGGCTGTGATTTTGATCACCGATGGAGAGAACCACTCAGAAGAAATGGAAGAGATTGTTCATATTGCAAAAGAAGCAGGGATCAAGATATTTATTATCGGCATTGGTCAACGAGAGGGAGCTCCTATTCCAAATCCAGACGGAGGATTTTTGAAAAATCAGCAAGGAGAGTTGGTTTTGAGCAAACTCAATGAATCGGCATTGCAAGAACTCGCGTTGGCTACTGGAGGCAGCTACGTTCAATCATTAACAGGTGATTTGGATTTGGAAAAAATCTATTTCCAGGATATAAAGGGATCGACCGAATCGAAAGATCTCCAATCCACACGACGTCGATTGTGGAACGAACAATTCCAATGGTTTATATTAGCCGGTCTTTTCTGTTGGATGATAGAACCATTGTTATCTGGCCATCGATCTCAACAAAATAATTTTTTTAAAAAATCAGGAACATGACAACAGAAAAAAGAGAGACGACTAAGACAAAAAAGACACAGACGATGCAGCTTGAAAAGTTGCTTGATATGCAATTCAGTGCTCGTCTCATATTGGGAGGGTGCACGATGGAGATTGATGATATCCTCTCTCTTGGACAAGGTGCCGTCTTGGAACTGGATACACCCATTAATGAACCCATCCAGGTGTGGGTGAATGATCGGCTAATTGCAAAAGCAGAGACAGTTGTTGTTAACGAGCGTTTTGGCGCAAAGATTGTTGAAATTGCTTCCCGGGAAGAACGTCTGAAAGATATGGCTGATGTCAATTGAAAAACATTCTTTTCGTAATATCTTGTTAATTCAGCTACGACGGATTGGGGATGTATTGATGACAACCCCTTCCATTCGTGCTATCAGAGAGACTTATCCTGATGCCCAGATCAGTTTCCTCACTGAACCGCCTTCCCACCAAGTTTTACGGCACAATCCTTACTTGACCGAGGTATTGGTATTTCAAAAAAAAGCATCATTATGGCAACATTTTCAGTTCTTGTGGCAAATTCGTCAAAAACACTTTGATTTGGTAATTGATTTCTTTGGTAATCCGCGTAGTGCTTTGATCAGTTGGTTTAGTGGCGCAAAATATAGGATTGGCTTTGATTTTCCAGGGCGAGGTCTTTATTATACACACTGTGTGGATTTGACAGGAAAAGAAAAATACGCAGCAGAACATAAATCCCTCTTATTGGAACCATTGAAAATTTCTTTGGATTCCCTGTCATTGGATTTTTTTGTAGATGAAACAGATCGAGAGTATGTTGATGCTTTATTTCAGCAAATGCATTTGAACAAGCATGATTTTATTGTTTCTATTTCTCCTGTTTCCAGGCAACCTTATAAAGTTTGGCCGGCACAAAATTTCAGTAATATTGCTGATCGTTTGATTGAAGTGTTTGGGGCAAAGATTTTATTCACTTATGGGCCAGGGGAAAAACATTTTGTGGAGCAGGTTCGTCACCACATGCATCATCAGGCTCTGCCGGATTATCCTGTGCCTACGTTAAGCCAGGCGAAAGCAATTTTTGAAAGAGTGGATTTGCACCTTGGAAATGATAATGGCCTTTGTCATTTTGCTATCGCAGCAGGAATACCAACCGTTGCTATTTTTGGCAAGCCCAAAGCCCTCAACTGGACACCACCTCAACAAGATCGCCATCGTGCGGTCGAATACGACCCTGGTTGTAAAAATCAATGCAGTTATCCTAAATGTGATCATTTGAATTGCATCAATGGGATCGAACCAGAAAAAGTTGCCAGGGCAACTTTTGATCTGATTGAACATTTTCAATTGAAAAAAGCGTATGTTTGATGTGAATACACTCTTACAATCTCAATCGGAGCAGGTCACTTTTTGGCATCAACAATCATTTGAATGCCCGAAAGAGCAAAACTTTGCGGCACAAGCTCTGCTTTTGCATCATTATAATTTTGAACTCTGGCATCAGGAAGATCTGGCACGGGATAAAACAGCTTCTGATCATCAGATTGCCAGGGTAAAACAGGCGATAGACCGCTTTAATCAGCAGCGTCAGGATATGATTGAAAAGCTCGATGAGCGCATTATTGCTCATCTCCAATCCCAAAAAATCATACCACAGGCAAATGCACAAATGAACAGTGAGACCCCAGGCAGTGTGATCGACCGTCTTTCTATCAGTGCCCTCAAAATATACCATATGTGCGAAGAAACCCTGAGAAAAGAAGCAAGTGAAGAACATCGTCAGCGATGTCAACAGAAATTGGATATTTTGAAAGAACAACGCCAAGATTTAGGAAATTGTCTGCAAATTTTAATGGATGATTTACTTCATGGCCGAAAGTTTTTGAAAATTTATCGCCAAATGAAAATGTATAACGATGAAACCCTCAATCCGGTCTTATATGAAAAGGCAAACAAGAAAGAAGCATGAGGGATAGCGATCAGCAGTTCATGAAAAGGGCCATTGAACTGGGAAAACTAGTAAAAGGAACCACAGGAGATAATCCTTATGTTGGTTGTGTGATTGTGATAGAAAATCGAGTGATTGGAGAAGGCAATACTCAACCTCCTGGTGGTCCTCATGCAGAAATCAGCGCCTTTCTTGATGCTGAACAACATAACCGATCTGTCCAAGGAGCAACGTTATATTCTACTGTGGAACCGTGCTCTTTTTTTGGCAGAACTCCTCCCTGCACTTCTGCAATTATTCAAAAACAAATCAAAAGAGTTGTGATTGGCATTCGAGATCCACATCCTCGAGTTTCAGGAGAAGGGATTCGATTGTTAAAAGTAGAGGGAATTGAGGTAACAGAAAATGTTTGTCAAACAGAGGTGCGTGACTATTTATCTGAATGGCTCAAATCCTATTGAAAGATAATCGAACCTGTATGATAATTGATACCTGATTGGACTTCACTTCGTAAAAAATAAAAAAAACAATCACCAAAAATCTATATTGAACCAATTTCAAAATGGTATAAGCTATTGATACTAGACTGTTGCCAGTTAACCCAACTTCTTGATCTTTTCACCCCACAGGATGATGCGACGAATTTCAAGAGAAGAATGCCGAAAATTATATGATCAAGGATTTGATGTATTACATGACCTCGTCACTGGTTTATTTGACGAACTCGAAACATTACATACCGAGATCGCTTCTTTGAAAGATCAGATCATCCATAATACCGATAACCTCAGTGAGCCTCTTTTAGACGAAGACATCGAGATCCCTCTGTCTTTCCAATCTCAGGAACAAAAACAAAAATCTCACATCCTGGTTGTGGATGATGACTCTGTGGTTTTAGGCTTAATGGCTAATATTCTCTCACGGCGAGGATATACTGTTTCTACAGCAATCCATGGTAGAGAAGCACTGGATTTGTTGAGTGTGGAGCCTTCCATTGAATTGGTTTTACTGGATATCCTGATGCCAGAGATGAATGGCTACCAAGTCTGTCAAGAAATACGTAAAACCTTCGAAGCCAGTGAGTTGCCTGTCCTGTTACTCACAGCCTTGAGCCAGGTGGAGGATTTGGTAATTGGACTGCAAGTCGGAGCCAATGATTACTTGACCAAGCCTGTACAAACAGAAGAATTGTTGGCTCGCATTGAGACTCATCTTCAACTGAAAGCGTCTTTCGAGCAATTGAAGGAAAATAAACGACTGCAGCAAGTCATCGTACAAAAAGAACACGCCAAGCAGGAAGCCCTGGCAGAAAAGCGCAAATTACTCCGGATTTTGGACAAAGCAGGCATCAACCCCTCTCTGCATGGTGAAGAAGATGAAGCCCTGTTGCGGGAAATCCGACGTATGCCGGAAAGTCTTGATGCCGTTCATGGTGCCAATGAAAAAGAAACCGTCAATCAAGAATTTCAGCAAGCTTTGGTTCACGTAATCTCCCTCGCTTTGCGTTACTGGAGTCAGACCACCCATAAATCCAAAGTGGAACTGGCGGAAGAAAGCCAAATCTGGAATGTGTATCTCGATGCAAAAGGAACCTTTCGCACTCGTACTTTAGATCGCTATCTCAAAGTTTCTACGGTGCCTAGGAAACCTCGCTGGCGTGATGTCATGCAAACTGCTTACTTTGTTCTCCAATCTTGTCCAGATACCGCACCCGAAATCAAAAAGGAACTCGAAGTCAAGATCAAGGAGATGGAAATCTTATTACATTAAAACCTGTTTCAAAAGATGGTTCATCGCAAAAAATCGATCTCGTTGAGCGGATTAACGTTCTCTGAGCTTGTCGAAGAGAATACACTGGTTTTGCTGCGAGAACCTCAGCAGATAGAATGGGCGAAAATATGATCAAACCCTTCATCCATACAACAAACTCATAATTTATTGAAACATACCTAAAAGATGCCTGAAACAATCCGACAATTCATTGAAACTTTAAAAAACACACCACCTTCCAATAATTTATTCAATCCCTGGTATGACATTGATCCAGAAAATGACATAGACCCTCATGCCCCAAACACTCGCAAAAATCATTTACAGTACTACCTGGAACAGCGCCAAGAAAGTGCTCGTTATTTATTAATAGCAGAAGCAGTGGGTTATCAAGGTGGTCATTTTAGTGGCATTGCCATGACTTCAGAACGTATTTTACTGGGACATCAACATCAAAAAGGAATTCACCCCCATCATGTTTTCCAGTATCACACCCCAAAACGAACCAGTCATCCAGACAAACGACCAAAAGGTTTTTCCGAACCGACAGCAACAATAGTCTGGGGAAGCCTGCTCCAAATGCAGCTCAATCCTTATGAGTTTGTTTTATGGAATACAGTTCCCTGGCATCCTTATCAACCTGATCATCCAAACAAGATGCTGAGCAATCGAACACCCACTCCTGATGAACTAGAGTATTCAAAACCATTTCTCCACGCATTCCTCCAACTATTCCCAAGGGCGCAAGTCATTGCGATTGGTCAAAAATGTGCTTCTGTTTTGGATTCCTTAGCACTTGACTGCCCTGTAGTTCGTCATCCTGCCAATGGTGGAGCAACCCAATTTCGGGAGCAAATCTATGGAATACTTAAGAAATAACTCTTCCACCACCTTGCTATACTTTTCTTAACAGGGACAAGGTTTCCTGTAAAATTTGTTCTGGTGTGATTTTCCAGAGGCAATCATAATGCTGATACGAGCAGGTACGTTGAAAACAAGGAGAACAACTCAAATTGGAATAAACAACATGAGCATAAGGATTCAAAGGACCTGTCCAGGCCGGGCTGGTTGATCCAAAAATAGCAATTTGTGGACGCTGCAATGCGGCCATAATATGCATACTGCCTGAATCATTACTCACTAACAAGCGAGCCTTCGCCAAAATTGCCACCAACTCTGTCAAGGATGATTTTCCACACCAATTGTAAGCTCCTGCTCTTTGTTGGCAAATCATTTCCCCATCTGCATAATCGGCCTTTGTTCCAAGCACGACTACTGCATACTGGTATGCAACCAGTTGTTCGACCAACACTTGATAGTGCGTAAGGGGCCATTGTTTTGCAGGACCATAAATGGCTCCCGGAGCTACAGCAATATAGTTTTCTGGCAATTCTTGGTATTTCTGAAGTTGGTTGGCGATCCATTCAGAAGAAATATCTAACTTCGGAAAATCCTGCTCTGAAGCAAAAGAAAGATCTAATAAAGAGATATATTCTTGAATCAAGTGTTGAGTGCGGGGTGGGTGGTCATAATGCTTTGCTGGTTTCAAGAGCCAACCACGAAAATTCTCAGCATACCCTATCCGCTTTTTGCTCCCACTACAAAATGCCATCCATGCTGAAGAAAAACTGGGAGGTAAGACATAAAAACAATCATACTCCTCTCCTTTTAAGGATTTGCCAAATGAACCTGGAGACTGGCTACTTTTATCAAATATCCAAACACGACCTCGGTGTGGCAAGGGGAGTTTTTCAAAACCCGGTTTGACAATCAAATCGACCTTGGCCTCTGGATAAGATGCCAATACCCTTTGAATAAAAGCCGTGGCCATCATCAAATCACCTAACCAATTTGGAGTACGGATAACGATTTTTTTAGGCTTTTCAAGAGTCATGGACATTTAAAAACTTGCTTAAAAATACAGAAACCGGAAAAATGAGATTCTTAGCTTTTCTTTCTTATGAACATTCTGTAGTAGACGAGTTCTTTGTTTTCATTAATTACTATTTCTGTAAAAAATTATGGTTCGCATTACAAAAGTATACACAAAAACAGGAGATGCTGGAGAAACTGGTTTAGTTGGAGGAAGAAGAATCCCCAAAACCCATCTCCGGATCGAAGCCTATGGAACTGTTGACGAGTTGAACAGTGTTATTGGTATAGCACGTTGTTTTAATAGTCAAAAGGAACCTTCTAAACGACGTGATAAATTTGAATTGATTCTACAAGCAATTCAGCAAAAACTATTTGACCTTGGTTCAGAACTGGCAACTTATCCAGGAGATGAATACGAAGGACAGGTGAAAACTGCTGAAAAAGATGTACAATGGCTGGAAGAAGTGATTGATGCCATGAATAAAGAAATCAAACCATTGACCAGCTTCATTCTACCGGGAGGTAGCCCATTGAATGCTTTCTTACACCAGGCACGCACATTATGCCGACGTGCAGAGCGGGAAGTGATTCGTCTTAGCGAAAAAGAATCCATCGGTAACCATATTATTCCCTACCTTAATCGATTGTCTGATGCCCTATTTGTGTTTGGGCGCTGGGTTAGCGCAACCATGGGGGAGACAGAAATATTATGGGAGCCCGGCAAAGACGCCCCGGATTGGCACTGGGACTAGCAATAAAAATCCAGCTCTCCTTCCTTTTCTGAAAATACATTCTAAAAAATCGATGGCAGAATCTTCCCAGAAATTAAAAAAGGAATTAAACCTCCTGAAAGTCTATGCAATCGCAACGGGAACTACACTGAGTGCTGGTTTTTTTCTGCTGCCTGGCCTGGCATTTATAGAGGCTGGTCCGGCTATGGTGCTCAGCTATATGATTGCCGCAGTGCCATTGATTCCTGCCATGTTCAGCATAGTTGAATTAGCCACTGCCATGCCACGTGCAGGAGGGGCCTATTATTTTCTGGACCGAAGCATGGGACCATTAGTGGGAACCATTGGCGGACTGGGAACCTGGTTAGCCCTTGTCTTGAAAACAGCATTTGCGCTGATTGGCATGGGAGCCTATGTTAGTTTATTCTGGCCTCAACTTCCCATTGTTCCGATTGCTGCAGGATTTGCTGTTTTTTTTGGTTTAGTCAATTTGTTTGGAGCCAAACAATCTGGTTCTGTTCAAGTGGGCATGGTCATTATCCTGCTCTCGATTCTTGCGGGCTTCATTGGAAATGGTATTCTCAAGCTCAACCCTGAACACTTTGCTGGTTTTTTTGATGCCGGTCCCACTTCCATTTTTTCAACCGCAGGCCTGGTTTATATCAGTTATGTCGGTGTCACCAAAATTGCCAGTGTTGCAGAAGAAATAAAAAACCCCATCAAAAATTTGCCATTAGGTGTGTTCTTAGCGATTGGGACCGCCATCATTGTATATGGAGTTGGCACTACTATCATGGTGGGTGTCGTCTCTCCACAAAAACTGGCTGGTGATCTCACTCCTGTTGCCACAACCGCTGAAATACTCTTAGGTTCATGGGGAAAAATCATTGTCACCATTGCAGCCATTGTTGCATTTTCCTCAGTAGTGAATGCAGGCATCCTCAGCGCATCTCGTTATCCCCTGGCAATGAGCCGCGACCATTTAATTTCATCTTCTCTGAGAACTCTCAGCAAACAGGGCACACCGAAGTACTCCATTTTTCTCACAGTGGGCCTGATTTTGGTGTTAGTTACTGTATTTGATCCCACAAAAATCGCTAAGCTTGCCAGCGCGTTCCAGCTTTTGATGTTTGCTCTCATCTGCCTGTCCGTCATCGTCATGCGTGAAAGCAAAATCGAATCCTATGACCCTGGATATCACTCCCCTCTTTATCCCTGGATGCAGATTTTTGGCATTCTTTCTCCATTTTGGCTCATTATCGAAATGGGATGGCTGCCCACCCTATTTACGGTTAGTTTAGTTTGTTTAGGAACAGGTTGGTATTTTTATTATGCCCAGGAAAAAGTGGTACGAACTGGAGCCATTTATCATTTATTTGCCAGACTGGGTCAACAGCGTTTTGAAGGGTTGGATACGGAACTAAGAGGCATCCTCAAAGAAAAAGGGTTGCGCGATGAAGATCCATTTGAAGAACTGGTAGCACGTGCATCCGTTATTGATATCCACTCCGACCACAGTTTCGAACAAATCGTGGCCAAAGTTGCCTTGTTGCTCAACAAGCGATTCTCAATCAATGCGGATGCCTTACAACGACAGTTTTTGAAAGAAAGCCGAACGGGTGCCACTCCCACTTCCCATGGAACAGCGCTACCTCATCTACGCCTTCCAGATTTCAGCGCAAGAATGTTACAGGAAGAATTTTTAAAAGGAAGCCGCACCGGAGCAACTCCTGTTTCTCACGGAGCAGCCCTCCCTCATATACGCCTCCCTGAAATACACCAGGCTGAATTGATATTGGTGCGTTGTGTCCCAGGTAGTTATGTTCTTGAAGGAGAGGAAATCTACACCAATCCAGAGAAAAAACGGACCCATGCGTTCTTCTTTTTAGTCAGTCCAAATGAGAATCCAGGTCAACATTTGCGTATCCTAGCTCAAATTGCAGGGATTGTTGATGAAGAACAATTTATGGAAGAATGGCTTTCTGCAAGAGATGAACAAGAACTCAAAGAAACGTTACTGGGTGATGGACATTTTATTTCTCTGCGTCTGCGAGCTGGTTCACCGGCTGCTGCCTTAATCGGGCATGAAATACGCGAACTTCAAATCCCAGAAGGCAGCTTGATTACTTCCATTCGTCGTAAAGGCAAGTTGATTATTCCGCGTGGAAATACGATGCTCAAAGAAAATGATCGGCTCACTATTATTGGAGATGCCAAAGGAATTCAGCACCTCTATCAACAATATGAACATGATCATGCATCCATTAATGAATCCATTTAAAAGAGTGATACCCTCCTGTTGGATGCAAACGATACCCTTTTAAATCTTTTTTGATAATGGCGACATTATTGTTGTACCAGAGACTCAAATAAGGCAGATCTTTAGCAAGAATTTGTTGAACTTGATCATAAATGGATTTTCGTTTCTCCAAATTCATCTCAACACGCCCTGCTTCCACCAATTGATCTAACTGTTGATTGACATAGCGAACTCGATTATTTCCATTGGGAGGAAATTGAGTGGAATGGAAGGCATTATAATAAAAATCTGGTTCCGAAACCCCAACCCAGCGTCCAGAATATATAGCAAAATTACCGGACTTAATATCCCCAAAAAATGTTCCCCATTCTAAAGAACGCACCTGGATTTCAATACCAATTTTCTTCAATTGCTCTTTAATAATCCTTGCCTGTCGAACCGCATCTTTGTTATTGGAAGTTTTATACTCCAGAGTCAATCTTTTATTTCCCTGAAGAGGGTATCCTGCCTGCTCTAACAACTGATTTGCTTTTTGCAGATCATACGGGTATTGAGGTAAATTTCCAACATGGAATTCATTTTGGGGAGGCATGAGACTATCCGCCTGAACCGCATGATTATGTTTATAATATTGAATCAACTCATCTCTGTTGATGGCATGTGCAATGGCCTGGCGAACCTGTATGTGCTTCAAAACAGGATGCTCCATATTGAAACCAAGGTATTGATAGCTCAATGCCGGACCTTCCAGAAGCGCATATTTACCCTTTAAGGGCTTCCTCATGAACTGCTTCAGTTTATCCATAGAGATG